>NZ_PZKQ01000043.1:0-164613 GCF_003046645.1 Escherichia sp. MOD1-EC6475
GTCCATCACATCGGCCTACCGAACTGCACCAGCGTGACTATTAAAAATCCGCAGGCGCCTTAAACGTCATACTATTGCCATATGCCGGATGGGTAATCGTCAACATCTCTGCATGTAGCAGCAAACGAGGTGCCATCTCCCTGGCTTCTGGTGAAGCATAAAAACGATCGCCGAGAATCGGATGACCCAGCGCCAGCATATGCACACGTAGCTGATGCGAACGTCCGGTAACCGGCTTTAACACCACTCTTGCCGTGTTATCCGCCGCATAATCCACGACTTCATATTCCGTCTGCGCAGGCTTCCCCGTTTCGTAACAGACTTTCTGTTTCGGGCGGTTTGGCCAGTCGCAAATCAATGGCAGATCTATCAGACCTTCGGCGGGGGATGGATGCCCCCAGACGCGAGCCACATACTGCTTTTTCGGCTCGCGCTCGCGGAACTGGCGTTTTAATTCCCGCTCCGCCGCTTTGGTCAACGCCACTACAATCACACCGCTGGTAGCCATATCCAGACGATGCACCGATTCTGCCTGCGGATAATCACGCTGAATGCGCGTCATCACGCTGTCTTTGTGCTCTTCCAGACGCCCCGGCACAGACAACAAACCGCTCGGCTTGTTGACCACCATAATGTGATCATCCTGATACAGGACAACCAGCCAGGGTTCCTGCGGCGGATTGTAGTTTTCCATCCCCATCATCGGCTCCGTTACTGATGCGTCACAACGATTAAACGCAGGGCATCCAGACGCCAGCCTGCCTGATCCAGGCTTTCCATCACCTGATGACGGTTGCTCTCAATGGCGGTCAGTTCGTCGTCACGAATGTTCGGGTTCACTGCACGCAGTGCTTCCAGACGCGACAGTTCCGCAGACAGTTTTTCGTCAGCTTCGTTACGCGCCGCATCAATCAGTGCACGAGCAGACTTCTCAATCTGCGCTTCACCCAGCTGAAGAATAGCGTGAACCTCTTGCTGCACGGCGTTAACCAGCTTGCTGCCAGTGTGACGGTTAACCGCGTTAAGCTGACGGTTAAAGGTTTCAAACTCTACCTGTGCCGCCAGGTTGTTGCCGTTTTTATCCAACAGCATACGTACCGGCGTCGGCGGCAGGAAGCGGTTAAGCTGCAACTGCTTCGGCGCTTGTGCTTCAACCACGTAAATCAGCTCCACCAATAGCGTACCTACCGGCAACGCTTTATTTTTCAACAGTGAAATCGTGCTGCTACCGGTATCGCCAGAAAGTATCAGATCCAGCCCGTTGCGGATCAGCGGATGTTCCCAGGTAATAAACTGCGCATCTTCACGCGCCAGCGCCACTTCACGATCAAAGGTGATGGTGATGCCATCTTCCGACAGCCCCGGGAAGTCCGGCACCAGCATGTGATCGGACGGTGTCAGCACGATCATGTTGTCGCCGCGATCGTCCTGATTGATCCCGATAATATCGAACAGATTCATGGCGAAGGCGATCAGGTTGGTATCGTCATCCTGCTCTTCAATGCTTTCTGCCAGTGCCTGGGCTTTTTCGCCACCGTTGGAGTGGATCTCCAGCAGGCGGTCACGCCCCTGCTCCAGCTGTGCTTTCAGGGCTTCATGCTGCTCGCGGCAGTTTTTGATCAGCTCATCAAAGCCTTCGGTTTGATCGGGTGAAGCCAGGTAGTTAATCAGATCGTTGTACACGCTATCGTAAATAGTGCGTCCGGTCGGGCAGGTGTGCTCGAAGGCATCAAGACCTTCGTGATACCAGCGCACCAGCACTGACTGAGCGGTTTTCTCCAGATAAGGTACGTGAATCTGAATATCGTGCGCCTGACCGATACGATCCAGACGACCAATACGCTGTTCCAGCAGGTCTGGGTTGAACGGCAGATCGAACATTACCATGTGGCTGGCGAACTGGAAGTTACGCCCTTCAGAACCGATTTCCGAGCACAGCAGCACCTGTGCGCCGGTATCTTCTTCGGCGAACCATGCGGCTGCGCGGTCACGTTCGATAATCGACATGCCTTCGTGGAACACCGCTGCGCGAATACCTTCACGCTCGCGCAGCACCTGCTCCAGTTGCAGCGCGGTGGCGGCTTTAGCGCAGATCACCAGCACTTTCTGTGAGCGATGGCTGGTCAGATAGCCCATCAGCCACTCAACGCGCGGGTCGAAGTTCCACCAGGTGGCGTTATCGCCTTCAAATTCCTGATAAATACGCTCCGGGTAGAGCATATCGCGGGCGCGGTCTTCCGCACTTTTACGTGCGCCCATAATGCCAGACACTTTAATAGCCGTCTGATACTGCGTCGGCAGCGGCAGCTTAATGGTGTGCAGCTCGCGTTTCGGAAAGCCTTTCACACCGTTACGGGTGTTACGGAACAGCACGCGGCTGGTGCCGTGGCGATCCATCAGCATCGAAACCAGCTCCTGACGGGCGCTCTGGGCATCTTCGCTGTCGCTGTTTGCCGCCTGCAGCAGCGGCTCGATATCCTGTTCGCCGATCATTTCACCGAGCATGTTCAGTTCGTCATTGCTCAGTTTGTTACCTGCCAGCAGCATGGCAACGGCGTCCGCAACCGGACGATAATTTTTCTGCTCTTCAACGAATTGCGCGAAATCGTGGAAACGGTTCGGATCCAGCAGACGCAGACGGGCGAAGTGGCTTTCCATCCCCAGTTGTTCCGGGGTCGCAGTCAGCAGCAGAACGCCCGGCACATGCTCTGCCAGTTGTTCAATGGCCTGATATTCACGGCTTGGTGCATCTTCGCTCCACACCAGGTGGTGCGCTTCGTCGACTACCAGTAGATCCCACTCAGCTTCACAGAGATGTTCCAGACGCTGTTTGCTGCGACGGGTAAAATCCAGCGAGCAAATCACCAGCTGTTCGGTGTCGAACGGGTTGTAGGCATCGTGCTGGGCTTCGGCGTAACGCTCATCATCAAACAGGGCAAAGCGCAGGTTGAAACGGCGCAGCATTTCTACCAGCCACTGATGCTGTAAAGTTTCTGGCACGATGATCAATACGCGTTCTGCAGCGCCAGAGAGCAACTGCTGATGCAGGATCATCCCGGCTTCAATGGTTTTCCCTAAACCTACTTCGTCAGCCAGCAGGACGCGCGGCGCATGGCGGCGACCAACATCATGAGCGATGTTGAGCTGGTGCGGGATCAGGCTGGTACGCTGACCGCGCAGGCCGCTGTACGGCATACGGAACTGTTCGCTGGAATACTTACGTGCGCGATAACGCAGCGCAAAGCGATCCATACGGTCGATCTGCCCGGCAAACAGGCGGTCTTGCGGTTTGCTGAACACCAGTTTGCTATCAAGGAAAACTTCGCGCAGGGTCACGCCGGCTTCTTCAGTATCCAGGCGAGTACCGATATAGGTCAGCAAGCCATTTTCTTCTTTTACTTCTTCGACTTGCATCTGCCAGCCGTCGTGGCTGGTAATGGTATCACCAGGGTTGAACATCACGCGGGTCACGGGGGAATCACTGCGTGCGTACAGACGGTTTTCACCAGTAGATGGGAAAAGCAGAGTGACAGTTCGCGCATCCACCGCGACAACGGTTCCAAGTCCCAATTCGCTTTCTGTATCGCTGATCCAGCGTTGACCAAGTGTAAAAGGCATATGTGTTCGGCTCTATATCTTTAATTGCAGGCAATAACTACCCGCTACCGGGCTTATGTGGTAGTGGCGTTATTCAGGTCCAGGAATGGAAAGGGCGCTATGGTACTGGATGGCAAAGGATTCGTCACGCATCAAAATGGTATCTGGCGAACTCTTTTTTTTGCTCAAAATAGCCCAAGTTGCCCGGTCATAAGTGTAGCAAAATTATCCTCAATAAAGGGGAGTATTCCTTCCGCCACCGGTTGAAGCTGGCGAGTCAGATAGTGTTCGTAATCCAGCGGTGAACGTTGATAGTCCAGCGGCTCCGGGCCGTTAGTGGTCCAGACATATTTAATGGTGCCTCGGTTCTGATATTGCAAGGGGCGTCCGCGCTTTTGGTTTTCTTCATCGGCAAGGCGAGCGGCGAGTACATGAGGCGGCACATTACGCTGATATTCGCTCAGTGGGCGGCGTAGCCGTTTGCGGTAAACCAGCCGTGCATCCAGTTCACCTGCCATCAGTTTGTCGATGGTTTCGCGGATATAATCCTGATATGGCTCGTTGCGAAAGATGCGCAAATACAGCTCCTGCTGAAACTGCTGAGCCAGTTGTGTCCAGTCGGTACGCACGGTTTCCAGCCCTTTAAACACCATCCGCTGCTTGTCGCCTTCCTGAATCAGTCCGGCGTATCGCTTCTTACTGCCGGTATCGGCTCCGCGAATAGTTGGCATCAGAAAACGGCAGAAATGAGTTTCATACTCCAGTTCCAGCGCACTGGTCAGCCGTTGATTTTGCAGCGTTTCCGCCCACCAGGCGTTAACGTGCTGTACCAGTGCGCGACCGATTTTCGCCGCCTCTTCTTCGCAATGAGCGCCTTTCAGCCAGACAAACGTTGAGTCGGTATCGCCATAGATCACGTCATAGCCTTGCGCTTCAATTAACGCTTTGGTTTGTCGCATGATCTGATGACCGCGCATGGTGATCGAGGACGCCAGGCGCGGATCGAAGAATCGGCAGGCGGTCGTACCAAGCACGCCATAAAAGGCATTCATAATGATTTTCAGTGCCTGCGACAGCGGCTTATTGCCCTGACGTTTGGCTTCATCGCGGCCGTGCCAGATGTTAGTTACGATCTCTGGCAGGCAATGTTTTTCCCGCGAGAACCAGGCTTCGAGAAAACCTTCGGTGCTGTGCTCTGGATCAGGCTGCGCCATGCCTTCCACCAGCCCGACGGGATCAATCAGAAAGGTGCGGATGATCGATGGGTACAGGCTTTTGTAGTCCAGCACCAGCACCGAATCATACAGCCCTGGTCGCGAATCCATCACGTAGCCGCCAGGGCTGGCGTGCGGTGGAACTTCGCCGAGATTGGGCGCGACATATCCGGCGCGATGCATTCGCGGGAAATAGAGATGACCAAACGCCGCCACCGAACCTCCGTGGCGGTCTACCGGCAGGCCGTTAACCGTCGCCCGTTCGAGCAAAAATGGCATGATTTCAGTTTTATGGAAGATCTGCGTTACCAGTTCGCAATCTTTCAGGTTATAAGTCGCCAGTGCGGGCTTATCTTCGGCGAAACGGCGGTCAATTTCGTCCATCCGATCCCACGGGTTATCGATAGATTTTCCTTCGCCTAACAATTCCTGGGCGACGGTTTCCAGCGAGAATGAAGAGAAATTCCAGAACGCGGATTTCAGCGCCTCGATACCGTCGATAATTAGCCGGCCTTTGGCCTGGGCAAAAAAAACACCGTTTTTAAAACCGTGCTCGCGCCACTCCAGCTCGCTGTTATCGCGCCCCAGACGCAGCGGAATGCGGTAACGCTCGGCATGTTTTTGCAGCATTCGCAGATCGAACTGCACCACGTTCCAGCCGATGATCACATCGGGATCGTGGTTTGCAAACCAGGCGTTGAGTTTTTCCAGCAGTTGCGGACGGCTGGCGACGTACTCCAGTTCGAAATCAAGTGAGGAAGCGTCGCCATTCTCTGGCCCCAGCATATAAACGATGCGCTGCCCACAGCCTTCCAGGCCGATGCAGTACAGCTCACCGTGGCGGGTGGTTTCAATATCTATAGAGACCCACTTGAGCGGCGGGCGGTAGTCGGGATGCGGTTTCAGACGGGCATTAACGATAGCGCCATCACGCAAATCACCCTCGACCCACACCGGAGCGGTAATAAACCGCTCCATCAGATAGCGTTCTGGCGGGCGTACATCGGCCTCGTAGACGGTAACGCCACCTTCACGCAGGCGCTTTTCGTAATTCATCAACTGGCGATGGGCGCGACAGTAAAGGCCATACACCGGCTGGCGGTGAAAATCCTTTAACGCCAGCGGCGTCAGGCGAAAGCCTTGTTCACCCTGCAAAATATGCTGAGCGCGGGGAACCTGATCGGCAGGAATAAACGCCACGGACTCTTGCGGCGCAAGCGTAACCTGCAACGGCCCGTTGTCCGTCGCTAACCAAAAGGAAACTTCGGTTCCTTGCGGGGTATCCCGCCAGTGTCGGGTTAAGATAAAACCTGCCTGCGCCACGCTGAAAATCCAATAAAAAACCAGGCTTGAGTATAGCCTGGTTTTGGTTGACTGGCTGTGGTTTTATACAGTCATTACTGGCCGTAATAGGCTTTTGCGCCATGCTTACGCAGATAGTGCTTATCCAGCAGCGTTTGTTGCATATCCGGTAACTGCGGCGCTAACTGGCGGCAGAAAATCCCCATATAAGCGACTTCTTCCAGCACGATGGCGTTGTGCACCGCATCTTCGGCATTTTTACCCCACGCAAATGGACCGTGAGAATGCACCAGCACGCCTGGCATTTGCGCCGCGTCTATACCTTGTTTTTCAAACGTTTCAACGATGACGTTACCGGTTTCCCACTCATATTCACCGTTGATTTCTGCATCGGTCATTTTACGCGTACAGGGAATGGTGCCGTAGAAATAGTCGGCGTGGGTGGTGCCGGTTGCCGGAATCGACTGACCTGCCTGCGCCCAGATAGTGGCATGGCGGGAGTGTGTGTGCACAATGCCGCCAATGGACGGGAATGCCTGATAGAGCAGCCGGTGAGTTGGCGTGTCGGAGGAGGGCTTTTTCTTACCTTCAACGACTTCACCAGTTTCGATGCTAACCACGACCATATCGTCGGCGGTCATGGTGCTGTAATCGACGCCGGAAGGTTTGATCACAAAGACGCCGCGCTCGCGATCAACGGCGCTGACGTTGCCCCAGGTCAGCGTGACCAGGTTGTGTTTTGGCAGCGCCAGATTGGCTTTTAATACCTGACGTTTGAGATCTTCTAACATGTTGACTCCAGAGAGGTCATTTCCCCTCACCCCGGCCCTCTCCCCAAAGGGGCGAGGGGGAAAAGAATGCCGGATGCGCTTTGCTTATCCGGCCTACAAAATCTCAGCGCGTAGGCCTGATAAGACGCGCCAGCGTCGCATCAGGCGTTGAAAGCCCGATGCGGCTAATTAGCGACGAAATCCGTAATACACTTCGTTCCAGCGCAGCGCGTCTTTAAACGCTGGCAGGCGGGTGTCGTTATCAATCACCGTGATTTCAATGTCGTGCATCTCGGCAAACTGGCGCATATCGTTCAGGTTCAGCGCATGGCTGAAAACGGTATGGTGCGCGCCACCAGCAAGGATCCATGCTTCGGAAGCAGTTGGCAGATCCGGCTGTGCTTTCCACAACGCATTCGCTACCGGCAGTTTCGGCAGGGAGTGCGGCGTTTTCACCGTATCGATGCAGTTAACCAGCAGACGATAACGATCGCCGAGATCAATCAGGCTGGCGACAATCGCAGGGCCGGTTTGGGTGTTGAAGATCAGGCGAGCAGGATCGTCTTTACCGCCAATGCCAAGGTGCTGAACGTCGAGGATCGGTTTCTCTTCTGCGGCGATCGACGGGCAGACTTCCAGCATATGGGAGCCGAGCACCAGGTCATTACCTTTCTCGAAGTGATAGGTGTAATCCTCCATAAAGGAGGTGCCGCCCTGCAGACCGGTTGACATCACCTTCATGATGCGAAGCAGGGCGGCAGTTTTCCAGTCGCCTTCGCCCGCAAAGCCGTAACCCTGCTGCATCAGACGCTGTACGGCGAGACCCGGAAGCTGTTTCAGGCCGTGCAAATCTTCAAAGGTGGTGGTGAACGCGTGGAAGCCACCTTGTTCCAGGAAACGCTTCATCCCCAGCTCAATACGTGCCGCTTCCAGCACGTTCTGCCGTTTTTCGCCGTGGATTTGTGTGGCAGGCGTCATGATGTAGCTGCTTTCATACTCATCGACCAGCGCGTTAACATCGCCATCGCTGATGGAGTTCACCACCTGCACCAGATCGCCAACCGCCCAGGTATTCACCGAGAAACCGAACTTGATCTGTGCGGCAACTTTATCGCCATCGGTGACCGCCACTTCACGCATATTGTCGCCAAAACGGCAGACTTTCAGATGACGGGTATCCTGTTTAGAGACCACCTGGCGCATCCAGGAGCCGATACGCTCATGGGCTTGTTTATCCTGCCAGTGACCGGTAACCACGGCATGTTGCTGACGCATACGCGCGCCGATGAAGCCGAACTCGCGGCCGCCGTGCGCGGTCTGGTTCAGGTTCATAAAGTCCATGTCGATGCTGTCCCACGGCAGCGCCGCGTTGAACTGGGTGTGGAATTGCAGCAACGGTTTGTTGAGCATGGTCAGGCCGTTGATCCACATTTTTGCCGGGGAGAAAGTGTGCAACCACACCACCAGACCGGCGCAACGATCGTCGTAATTGGCGTCGCGGCAAATTGCGGTGATTTCATCCGGCGTGGTGCCCAGCGGTTTCAGCACCAGTTTGCAGGGCAGTTTCGCTTCCGTATTTAGCGCCTTAACGACGTGCTCGGCATGTTGGGTGACCTGACGCAGGGTTTCCGGGCCATACAGATGCTGGCTACCAATGACAAACCACACTTCATAATTATCAAAAATCGTCATTTTCGTGTCCTTATAGAGTCGGAACGGCCTGGGCAGCCTGTGCCGGGGCGGAAGTTGGAAGATAGTGTTGTTCGGCGCTCATCGCCCATTGCTGATAGCGGCGATAAAGCTGTTCAAAGCGTTGTGCCTGTTCGCTGCGCGGTTGCAGGGTTTTCTCTACCGCACTGGCCATTTTTTGCTGTGCTGATGGGATGTCTGCGTGCACTTTTGCGGCGACGGCAGCGAAAATTGCCGCACCGAGCGCACAGCACTGGTCAGAGGCTACAATTTGCAGCGGGCGATTCAGCACGTCGCAGCAGGCCTGCATAATGACCTGGTTTTTCCGCGCGATGCCGCCCAGCGCCATCACGTTATTGACGGCGATTCCCTGATCGGTGAAGCACTCCATGATTGCGCGTGCGCCAAAGGCGGTGGCGGCAATCAAACCGCCAAACAGCAGCGGAGCGTCGGTAGCGAGGTTCAGATCGGTAATCACCCCTTTCAGGCGTTGGTTCGCGTTCGGTGTGCGGCGGCCGTTAAACCAGTCGAGCACCACCGGCAGGTGATCCAGAGAAGGATTTTTGGCCCACGCCTCGGTCAGCGCCGGAAGCAGTTGTTTTTGGCTGGCGTTGATTTGCTCTTTCAGTTCCGGATGTTGGGCGGCGAGCTGTTCCAGAGGCCAGCCGAGTACGCGACCAAACCAGGCGTAGATATCACCAAATGCCGACTGGCCTGCTTCCAGACCGATAAATCCAGGCACCACGCTGCCATCAACCTGACCGCAAATACCTTTCACTGCCCGTTCGCCAACGCTCTGTTTGTCGGCAATCAGAATGTCGCAGGTGGACGTGCCGATAACTTTTACCAGCGCGTTAGGCTGTGCACCCGCGCCGACCGCGCCCATATGGCAGTCAAACGCGCCGCCGGAAATCACTACACTTTCAGGCAAACCGAGACGCTGCGCCCATTCCGGGCATAAGGTGCCCACCGGAATATCGGCAGTCCAGGTGTCAGTGAACAACGGGGAAGGTAAATGACGGTTGAGGATCGGATCCAGCTCATCAAAGAAACTGGCTGGTGGCAGGCCACCCCAGCTTTCATGCCACAGTGATTTATGCCCGGCGCTGCAACGTCCGCGACGAATATCCTGCGGGCGCGTGGTGCCGGAAAGCAGGGCAGGAACCCAGTCGCACAGCTCAATCCACGATGCGGCAGATTGCGCAACGGCGCTGTCCTGACGGGTAACGTGGAGAATTTTCGCCCAGAACCATTCGCTGGAATAAATACCGCCAATATAGCGGGAATAGTCAACTTTGCCCGGTGTGTGACATAAGCGGGTGATCTCTTCCGCTTCTTCAACCGCTGTGTGGTCTTTCCACAATACGAACATCGCGTTCGGGTTTTCGGCAAACTCCGGGCGCAGCGCCAGCACGTTGCCGTCGGCGTCGATTGGCGCAGGCGTGGAGCCGGTGCTGTCCACGCCAATACCGACCACTTCAGCCCGTTGTTCGGCGCTAAGCTCTGCCAGTACGGTTTTCAGCGCCGCTTCCATTGACTCAATGTAGTCACACGGATGATGACGGAACTGGTTATTCGGGCCGTCACAATATTGCCCTTTTTGCCAGCGGGGATACCACTCTACGCTGGTGGCGATCTCTTCACCGGTGGCGCATTCCACCGCCAAAGCTCGCACAGAATCACTGCCAAAATCGAGGCCAATTGCAATCGCCATCGTTTCACTCCATCCAAAAAAACGGGTATGGAGAAACAGTAGAGAGTTGCGATAAAAACAGTCAGGCAGTATTCGCTAATCTTATGGATAAAAATGCTATTGCATAGCAAAGTGTGACGCCGTGCAAATAATCAATGTGGACTTTTCTGCCGCGATTATAGACACTTTTGTTACGCGTTTTTGTCATGGCTTTCGTCCCTCCTTGTTACAAAATGCTTTTCACAAGCGGGGTTGTCGGTTGGATTAGTGAAGATAGCCCACCAGAGACGCAATGCTGATGATGTTTAATGCAATATGGACAATTGGTTTCTTCTCTGATTGGCGGGAGTATGAAAAGTATGGCTGAAGCGCAAAATGATCCCCTGCTGCCGGGTTACTCGTTTAACGCCCATCTGGTGGCGGGTTTAACGCCGATTGAGGCCAACGGTTATCTCGATTTTTTTATCGACCGACCGCTGGGAATGAAAGGCTATATTCTCAACCTCACCATTCGTGGACAGGGTGTGGTGAAAAATCAGGGACGAGAATTTGTCTGCCGGCCGGGCGATATTTTGCTGTTCCCTCCGGGCGAAATTCATCATTACGGTCGTCATCCGGAGGCTCGTGAATGGTATCACCAGTGGGTTTACTTTCGTCCGCGCGCCTACTGGCACGAATGGCTTAACTGGCCGTCGATATTTGCCAATACCGGTTTCTTTCGCCCGGACGAAGCGCACCAGCCGCATTTCAGCGACTTGTTCGGGCAAATCATTAATGCCGGGCAAGGGGAAGGGCGCTATTCGGAGTTGCTGGCGATAAATCTTCTTGAGCAATTGTTACTGCGGCGCATGGAAGCGATAAATGAGTCGCTCCATCCGCCAATGGATAATCGGGTACGCGAGGCTTGTCAGTACATTAGCGATCACCTGGCGGACAGCAATTTTGATATCGCCAGCGTCGCGCAGCATGTTTGCCTGTCGCCGTCGCGTCTGTCGCATTTGTTCCGCCAGCAGTTAGGAATTAGCGTCTTAAGCTGGCGCGAGGATCAACGCATTAGTCAGGCGAAGCTGCTTTTGAGCACCACCCGGATGCCTATCGCCACAGTCGGGCGCAATGTTGGCTTTGATGATCAACTCTATTTCTCGCGGGTATTTAAAAAATGTACCGGGGCGAGTCCGAGTGAGTTCCGTGCCGGTTGTGAAGAAAAAGTGAATGATGTAGCTGTCAGGTTGTCATAACTGGTAACGAATCAGACAATTGATGGCTTGACGGAGTGGCAATGGGTTTGCAGAATCCCTGCTTCGTCCCTTTGACAGGCACATTATGCAAGCATTGCTGGAACACTTTATTACCCAATCCACCGTGTACTCATTGATGGCGGTGTTATTGGTGGCTTTTCTGGAGTCGCTGGCGCTGGTCGGGTTGATTCTACCCGGTACGGTGCTGATGGCGGGGCTGGGGGCGCTGATTGGCAGTGGCGAGTTAAGTTTCTGGCACGCCTGGCTGGCAGGGATCATTGGCTGCCTGATGGGCGACTGGATCTCCTTCTGGCTGGGCTGGCGTTTTAAAAAGCCGTTGCATCGCTGGTCATTTCTGAAGAAAAACAAAGCACTACTCGATAAAACCGAACATGCGCTGCATCAGCACAGCATGTTCACCATTCTGGTCGGTCGTTTTGTCGGCCCGACGCGTCCGCTGGTGCCAATGGTGGCGGGGATGCTGGATCTGCCGGTGGCGAAATTTATCACGCCAAATATTATCGGCTGTTTGTTGTGGCCGCCGTTTTACTTCCTGCCGGGGATTCTGGCGGGCGCGGCGATTGATATTCCCGCCGGGATGCAGAGCGGCGAGTTTAAGTGGTTGTTGCTGGCGACGGCGGTGTTTTTGTGGGTTGGCGGCTGGCTGTGTTGGCGGTTATGGCGCAGCGGCAAAGCAACTGACCGTTTAAGTCATTATTTGTCGCGTGGTCATTTGTTGTGGCTGACACCGTTGATATCTGCCACTGGCGTGGTGGCGCTGGTGGTGTTAATTCACCATCCGTTGATGCCGGTGTATATCGATATTTTGCGTAAAGTGGTTGGGGTTTAGGGGATAGTTTGCACCGGCGCTGGTTTGTTCCCCTCGCCCTAACCCTCAGCCCAGAGGGGCGAGGGGACTGTCCGTGCGCTTTTAACCCATAATCCCCAACAGCGCCGAAGCACTCGCCTTACCGCTCAACAACTCATCGGTCTTACCCTGCCAGGCGATGCGCCCGTCGGCGACCACCACCGAGCGCGTGGCGATCCGCGCCGCATCTTCCACACTGTGCGACACCATCAATAGCGTCATTTTTTGCTGCTGGCAGCTCGTGCTCACCAGCGTCAGCATTTCCTGACGCAGCGCCGGATCGAGTGCAGAGAACGGTTCATCAAGCAATAAAATCGGCTGTTCGCGCACCAGACAACGCGCTAACGCGACGCGCTGCCGTTGACCGCCGGAAAGCTCACCTGGTAACCGTGCCATTAAATTATCAATTCCCATCTGACGGGCGATAGCGTGCATTTTCTCCTGCTGTACCGCGTTCAGCTTCAATCCCGGATTCAACCCCAGCCCGATGTTCTGCGCCACCGTCAGGTGACTGAACAGGTTGTTCTCCTGAAACAGCATCGACACCGGGCGGCGTGACGGCGGCGTTGTGGTGTGATCAACGCCATTGATAGTCAGCGAGCCACTGGCAGGCGTCAGAAAACCGGCGATCAAATTCAGCAGGGTACTTTTACCTGCGCCGCTTGGCCCGAGGATCGCCACCTGCTCGCCGCGTTCCACCGTTAGGCTAAAACGCATCGGTAAATGGTGGTAAAGCCAGGTGATATCAGTCAGTTTTAACATTTCGCCCCGGTAGTTTTTCAATCACGGTAAACAGCATAAAACAGAGCAGCAGCAGAATTAACGCGGTGACCGCGCCGTCCTGGCTGCGGTATGAGCCAATTTGCTGGTAGAGATAAAACGGCAGGGTGCGGAAATCATCGTTACCGAACAACGCCACTACGCCAAAATCACCAATCGACAGCACGCAGGCAAAGGCCAGCGCCTGCGCCAGCGGACGCTTCAGGGCGCGCAGCTCCACCACTTTTAAGCGCGACCAGCCTTCAATGCCCAGCGACTGACACAACATGCTGTAGCGGGCGGTGATATCGCGCATCGGGTTTTCCAGCACCTTCAGCGCGTAAGGGATCGCCATTAACGCATTGGTGAAAATAACAATGCTGTCAGCAGATTGCGGCAGGCCAGTAGTGTTGTTAAGCAGCAAAAAGAAACCCGTTGCCAGCACAATACCCGGCATGGCGATGATTAGCATTCCGCTCATCTCCAGCGCCTGACCCGCCAGTATTTTTTGCCGCGCCCGCAGTTCGCGACTGCTCCATAGCAGCATCATGGTTAGCACCACGCACAATACGCCTGCCGCCAGCGCAATACGCAACGAGGTCCACAGCGCCTGCCACAGCACCGGTTGCGCCAGCACTTCCGGTAGCTGGCGATTTACCCCATCGACGATCACCGCCAGTAACGGTGGCAGCAACAACAGCAGCGCCAACACAATCAACACAGTGTCACAAATGCGGCTGTGCAGACGATCGTCCGGGTCACGCCAGCCTTGCAGCAGCGTGGTGCCGGGCGCAATGGCCTTACTTAATCGCTGACTCAACAGCACCAGCCCAAGGCAGCAGACCATCTGGATCAACGCCAGCATCGCCGCGCGGGCAGGATCGTAGTCGTAACTCAGCGCCTGATAGATTGCCAGCTCGATAGTGGTCGCCTGTGGCCCGCCGCCCAGCGATAGCACGGTGGCGAAGCTGGCGAAACAGAGCATAAAGATCAGCGCAGCAACCGGCGGGATTTGTCGCCGTAACCACGGCCATTCGACGAAACGAAAGAAATGCCAGCCGCGCATCCCAAGCTGTGCGGCAAGCTGGCGCTGCTCGCCGGGGATATTTTCCAGTGCCTGGAGTAATAAACGGCTCGCCATCGGCAGATTAAAAAATACGTGCGCCAGCAAAATACCTTGCAGGCCGTAGGGCGAAAAGGTCCATTCCAGACCGAGCGTTTGCCAGAGCGATGCCAGCCAGCCCTGACGACCATAGACGCTAAGAATACCAAAAACGGCGACCAGCACCGGCAGGATCAAGGTCATTGCGCACAGACGCAGCAGCGCCAGCCGCCCCGGAAAGCGCCTGCGATAGAGAGCGCGGGCAAGGAATATCGCGGGCACGACAGAGAGCAGCGCCGAGAGAAACGCCTGCCAGAAGGAGAAGCGCACCACATGCCACAGGTAACTGTCCTGCCAGATTGTTGCCCAGTCACCCTGCGGCGCGTTCCACCACAGGGCGAGAAACGCCGCCAGTGCAACCGCCACCACAAGCGTAGCGGCGCTTACGCCTGGAATTAACCAGCCGGGAATTAACGGCTGACGGCGCGTTGCCATTCGCTAATCCAGGCCTGACGTTGTGCCGCCACTTCGGCGGGCGTGAACTCCAGCGTGGTGGCCGGTTTGGTTAGTTGTTCAAATCCGGCAGGCAGTGCGACGTTTGCTACCGGATACATCCAGTTGCCGGTAGGGATCGCATTCTGGAAAGCCGGAGAAACCATAAACTGGAGGAATTTTTGCGCCAGCTCCGGCTGCTTGCTGGCAGCGGTGCGGGCGGCAACTTCCACTTGCAGATAGTGACCTTCGCTGAAGTTCGCGGCGGCGTAGTTATCTTTCTTCTCTTCGAGAATGTGATAAGCCGGAGAGGTGGTATAACTCAGTACCAGATCGCTTTCGCCTTTTAAAAACAGGCCATAGGCTTCGCTCCAGCCTTTAGTGACCGTGACGGTTTTCTTCGCCAGCTTCTGCCAGGCCTGCGGGGCGTCATTGCCGTAGACTTTTTGCATCCACAGCAGCAGGCCCAGCCCCGGCGTACTGGTGCGCGGATCTTCATAAATCACTCGCCAGTTTTGATCGCTCTCAACCAGTTCCTTCAGGCTTTGTGGCGGATTTTTCAGTTTGTTTTTGTCATAGACGAAGGCGAAGTAGCCGTAATCAAACGGTACGAAAGTGTCATTATTCCAGCCGCCGGGAACGTTAACGGCATCGGCTGCCACGCCGCTTTTGGCAAACAGTCCGGTTTTGCTGGCGGCGTCTAACAGATTGTTATCCAGCCCCAGCACCACATCGGCTTTACTGTTTTTGCCTTCCATCCGCAGGCGGTTGAGCAGTGAGACACCATCTTCCAGCGCCACCAGTTTCAGTTCGCAATTACAGTCGGCTTCAAAGGCTTTTTTGACCACCGGACCAGGCCCCCAGTCGGCGGCAAAGGAGTCGTAGGTATAAACAGTCAGAACGGGTTTAGCGAAAACGGGCGCTGTGCACAGCAACAGCAGGGGAAGACATTTTTTTAACACTTTGCACCTCAAAAAAGAGTGGCAAAGGACTTGAGAAGGAGCCTCAAATCCCTTCGCCGGCGTTATCCGGATCAGGTTCGACGGGTATTTTCTCAGCACACGCGTCCACGTGGCACCCCGTTGAGAACGGCGTTAGTGTAGTGATTTTGTTATCAACCAGCAATCATGGATCCGGTGGCGCAAACCACGCTGATTTAAAATCGAACCAGCCGAGGGTATTCATGCGCAGACCGCGCATACTACGTTGCCCCTGAATGATCAACCAGTGGTGGATCAGCGGCACCATCGCTTTGCTGGTAACCAGTTGCTGGCACCAGTTCGCCAGATTCATCTCGCCATTACGCCAGCGGGCGGCGTCGGCTTGCCAGTCGATCGGAATACAGTGTTGTAGCAGCGGCACCTCGCACAAGTGCGCGAACAGCGAAAAATCCAGCGGCAGCGTAAAGTTGGCGCTGTTAAGCCAGATGTCGCTTTCGATCTCACCTTCGTGCCATTGATCGTAGCTGATCTCATTGATGTTAAGCGTCACCTGATGACTTGCCAGAATTTGCTGCATGAT
This sequence comes from Escherichia sp. MOD1-EC6475, assembly GCF_003046645.1. Taxonomy (NCBI): domain Bacteria; kingdom Pseudomonadati; phylum Pseudomonadota; class Gammaproteobacteria; order Enterobacterales; family Enterobacteriaceae; genus Escherichia; species Escherichia sp. MOD1-EC6475. The sequence goes on from NZ_PZKQ01000043.1 coordinate 16,246, forward strand.
CCTGGCAATTACCCGGTGTTCAATATGATCCTGGTAAAAGGTCAGGGTGAGATGTTCCAGTCCGGCGGGTTTTTCGCAATGCGTGGGGCGGGCATGGTGCCAACGGGGAAGCAACCCATAGGCCGGGAACCAGAGTTGTTGGTACTGTTCCTCGGCGAAATAAACCAGATTGGTCGGCGAAAGCACATAGCTTACCCAGTCTCTGACTTGCTGATTCGCCCCGCGATGGGTGCGGCTGTCGAACAGTAAATAATAGCAACCTTCCTCCAGGCGGCTTTCAATCTCTTTTTCCTCGCCCTGCGGCCCTTTCAGCATCAGCCCTCCGGCTGGCTCGTCGGCAATTTCCGGCAGAACCCAGACGTTAACTTCGTCGATTAGCGCCCGATAACCGAAGAAGTCATCGAATGCCTGAATTTTCAGTTGATTGGCGCTGTTACGCATTACCGCATACGGACCGGTGCCGATGGGATGGCTGGCAAAGTTGCTGAGGGTTTCCCATTCACGTGGCAGGATCATCGCCGGAACTTGCCCCAGCAGTAACGGCAACCAGCGGTCTGGTTGTGTGAGATGGATATCCAGCGTCCAGGGCGTCGGCGATACAATTTCAGCAATGTGGGAGTAGAGCGGCAGCGTATTGATCCGTTTCAAAGAGGCAATTACGTCGTCCATTTCCAGTTCACGCCCATGATGAAAATGAACTCCCGGACGTAAAAAGAAACGCCAGTGAAGCGGGGAAATTTGTTGCCAGTGGTGGGCGATGTCCGCTTCCAGTTCCCCATTTTCCTCATTTATGCGGGTTAACGCGCTGAAGATTTGCCGGGCGATATGCGTTTCGGAACGGCGTAATGCGCTGCCAGGCAGCAGGTTGCGCAACGGACGATAGTAGAGGACGCGCAGGATGTGCCGCCCCTGGCGGAAGCTACGCCCCAGATGAGAAACCAGCATTTGCCGCACAGCGGTTTTATCACCAACGAGTTGCACCAGTTGGTCGATACGATCCTGTTCCAGTAAGTCCTCTGCCCGCTGTTGTTGTAGCGCCAGCCCGGTATAGAGAAACGTTAAACGCGAGCGTTTGCCGCGCCCGACTTCCGCTTCCCACGTCAGCCAGCCGCGATCCTGCATGGTGTTGAGCAGGGTGCGCATATGACGGCGGGAGCAGCTCAATAACTCCGCCAGTTCGTTCAGCGTTGTCTCCTGCGATTTACCCTCGCAGCATTGCCACAGGCGGATGAACTGTTGTTGCAGACGAGCAGATGGCATAAAAGGGGAACTCCTGCGCAAAAGTCAGCAATTTTATTTTCCCTATATTAAGTCAATAATTCTTAACGATGAAGCAATGAGGTATCCCATGCGTCAGTTTTATCGGCACTATTTTATCGTGACAGAGAAGATGTGCTGGCTTTGCGGGTTAAGCGTTCTACAACGTTTAGCCATGCCTGAAGAACGGATACCGTGGGAGGGGAGTTACTTTGACTACTGATTTGCAGACATCATGTGTGACTGAGTATTGGTGTTAATCGCCACGCCAGCAGTGAATACCTGCTGGCTTTTTTCTTTTTGACGATTGAGTGCGGACGGAGTACAAACTAACGCATAAACGCCGGTTGCTTCTCTTCATAAGACGCGATGGCGTCGCCGTGCTGCAGTGTCAGACCGATGCTGTCCAGACCATTCATCATGCAGTGGCGGCGGAAGGCATCAATAGCAAAGCGATAAGTTTTATCACCCGCTTTCACTTCTTGAGCTTCCAGATCCACATCGAAGTGAATCCCCGGATTGGCTTGCACCAACGCAAACAGCTCATCCACTTCCGCATCGCTTAATTTCACCGGCAGCAACTGGTTATTAAAGCTGTTGCCGTAAAATATATCGGCGAAACTCGGCGCAATCACCACTTTAAAACCGTAATCAGTCAACGCCCACGGCGCGTGCTCACGCGAGGAACCGCAGCCGAAGTTTTCCCGCGTCAGTAAAATGGATGCGCCCTGATATTGCGGGAAGTTCAGCACGAAATCCGGGTTTGGCTGTTGGCCTTTTTCATCGAGAAAACGCCAGTCGTTAAACAGATGCGCGCCAAAACCAGTGCGCGTCACTTTCTGCAAAAACTGTTTCGGGATGATTGCATCTGTGTCGACATTGGCGGCATCCAGCGGAACCACCAGGCCTGTGTGTTTGATAAATTTCTCTGCCATGGTGTGCTCCTTATTTAATGTTGCGGATATCGGCAAAATGACCAGTAACAGCAGCGGCGGCAGCCATTGCCGGGCTGACCAGATGCGTACGCCCGCCGCGCCCCTGGCGGCCTTCAAAGTTACGGTTGCTGGTGGAGGCACAACGTTCGCCCGGATTCAGACGATCGTTGTTCATCGCCAGACACATTGAGCAGCCAGGCAAGCGCCATTCAAAACCGGCTTCAATAAAGATTTTGTCCAGACCTTCTGCTTCTGCCTGGGCTTTTACCGGACCGGAGCCGGGAACCACCAGCGCCTGTACGCCTGGCGCGACTTTCCGGCCTTTGGCGATTTCCGCTGCCGCGCGTAAATCTTCAATGCGCGAGTTGGTGCAGGAACCAATAAACACTTTGTCGATAGCGACTTCAGTCAGCGGAATACCCGGTTTCAGCCCCATATAGGCCAGTGCTTTTTCTGCCGACGCGCGTTCAACCGGATCGGCAAATGAAGCGGGATCAGGGATATTCTCGTTAACGGAGATCACCTGTCCTGGGTTAGTTCCCCAGGTCACCTGCGGGGCGATCTCTTCTGCCTGTAAAGTAACAACGGTATCGAAAGTTGCACCTTCGTCGGTTTGCAGGGTTTTCCAGTAGGCAACGGCGTCGTCGAAATCTTTGCCCTTCGGCGCATGAAGACGGCCTTTGACATAGTTAAAGGTGGTTTCGTCTGGTGCAACCAGACCGGCTTTCGCGCCCATTTCGATTGCCATATTACACAGGGTCATACGACCTTCCATGCTCAAATTGCGGATCGCTTCGCCGCAAAATTCCACCACATGCCCGGTGCCGCCTGCGCTGCCAGTTTTACCGATAATCGCCAGTACGATATCTTTTGCGGTAATGCCTGGTGCGGCTTTGCCCTGGACTTCAATTTTCATGGTCTTTGCGCGTCCCTGTTTCAGGGTTTGCGTTGCCAGTACGTGTTCAACTTCGGAAGTGCCGATACCAAAGGCCAGTGCGCCAAACGCACCGTGAGTGGCGGTATGAGAGTCACCGCAAACAATGGTCATTCCTGGTAACGTCACGCCCTGTTCTGGTCCCATCACGTGGACGATCCCTTGATACGGGTGATTCAGGTCATACAGCTCGACGCCAAATTCTTTGCAGTTTTTGATCAGCTCCTGCATCTGGATGCGCGCCATTTCTCCGCAGGCATTAATGTCTTTGGTCTGGGTAGAGACGTTGTGATCCATGGTGGCGAAGGTTTTACCCGGCTGACGCACCGGGCGACCGTGGGCGCGCAGACCATCGAACGCCTGCGGTGAGGTCACTTCGTGTACCAGATGGCGGTCGATATATAACAGCGGGGTTTCGTTTTCGGCTTCGTAGACTACGTGAGCGTCGAACAATTTTTCGTATAACGTCTTAGCCATGATTACACCCCTTCAGCCACATAGCGGGCAATGATATCGCCCATTTCATCGGTACTTACGGCGGCAGCGCCACGGGCTAAATCTCCGGTGCGAATGCCTTCTTCTAATGCGCGGTTAATGGCGCGTTCAATGGCGGAAGCCGCATCATCGGCATCCAGGCTGTAGCGCAGCAGCAGCGCCAGCGACAGAATTTGCGCAATCGGGTTGGCGATATTTTTGCCTGCGATATCTGGTGCCGAGCCGCCCGCCGGTTCATACAGTCCAAAACCTTGCTCGTTCAGGCTGGCGGAAGGCAACATGCCCATCGAGCCAGTGATCATTGCGCATTCATCAGAAAGAATGTCGCCAAACAGGTTGGAGCACAGCAGAACGTCAAACTGCGATGGATCTTTAATCAGTTGCATGGTGGCGTTGTCGATGTACATATGCGCCAGTTCGACATCCGGATATTCAATGGCGATCTCGTTAACGATCTCTCGCCATAAAATAGAAGATTGCAGCACGTTGGCTTTGTCGATTGAGGTGACTTTGTGGCGACGCTTGCGGGCAGATTCAAACGCGATGCGGGCAATGCGTTCGATCTCAAAACGGTGATACACCTCGGTATCAAACGCTTTTTCATATTGTCCGCTACCTTCGCGGCCTTTGGGCTGACCGAAATAGATGCCGCCAGTCAGTTCGCGTACACACAGGATGTCGAAGCCGTTAGCGGCAATGTCTGCGCGCAGCGGGCAGAACGCTTCCAGCCCCTGATACAGTTTTGCCGGACGCAGGTTGCTGAATAATTTGAAGTGCTTACGCAAAGGCAACAGCGCGCCGCGTTCTGGTTGCTGGTCTGGTGGTAAATGTTCCCACTTCGGGCCTCCAACTGAGCCAAACAGCACAGCATCGGCTTGCTCACAACCTTCAACCGTCGCAGGTGGCAGCGGCTGCCCGTGGTTATCAATGGCTGCGCCGCCTACATCGTAATGGCTGGTGGTGATGCGCATCGCAAAGCGGTTACGCACGGCGTCCAGCACTTTCAGCGCCTGGGTCATCACTTCCGGCCCGATCCCATCTCCGGGCAATACGGCAATATGGTAATTCTTCGACATCACACGGTTTCCTTGTTGTTTTCGTTGTGTTGAGCTTTGCGTTGCAACTCTTTTTCGACTTCTGCGGCGCGCCAGATATTGTTCAGCACGTGTACCATCGCTTTGGCGGAGGACTCGACAATATCGGTAGCCAGGCCGACGCCGTGGAAGCGGCGACCATTGTAGTTGGCAACAATATCCACCTGACCCAGCGCATCTTTACCGTGGCCTTTGGCGGTCAGGCTGTATTTCACCAGTTCGACGTTATAGTCAGTGATGCGGTTAATTGCCTGGTAGACGGCATCGACCGGACCGTTACCGTTGGCGGCTTCCGCTTTTACTTCCTCACCACAGACCAGTTTGACAGCAGCGGTGGCGATATCGTTAGAACCAGACTGCACGCTGAAGTAATCCAGACGGAAATGCTCCGGTTCTTCTTGCTGTTTACCGATGAAGGCCAGCGCCTCCAGGTCGTAATCAAACACCTGACCTTTCTTATCTGCCAGCTTCAGAAACGCGTCGTACAGGTTGTCTAAATTATATTCACTTTCTTTATATCCCATCTCATCCATGCGGTGTTTCACCGCCGCACGACCGGAACGAGAGGTCAAATTCAACTGGATTTGGTTCAGACCAATAGATTCTGGTGTCATGATTTCGTAATTTTCGCGATTTTTCAGCACACCATCCTGGTGAATGCCGGAGGAGTGCGCGAACGCACCGCTGCCGACAATGGCTTTGTTTGCCGGAATCGGCATATTACAAATCTGGCTAACTAACTGGCTGGTGCGCCATATTTCCTGGTGATTAATGGCGGTGTGGACGTTGAGGATATCCTTACGTACCTTGATAGCCATGATCACTTCTTCCAGCGAACAGTTACCGGCACGCTCGCCGATCCCGTTCATCGCGCCTTCTACCTGCCGCGCGCCGGCATGTACCGCCGCCAGTGAGTTGCCGACCGCCAGACCCAAATCATCGTGGGTATGTACGGAAATAATGGCTTTATCGATGTTGGGTACGCGTTCATACAGGCCGCTGATGATTCCGGCGAACTCAAACGGCATGGTGTAGCCCACGGTATCCGGAATGTTGATGGTGGTGGCACCGGCGTTAATCGCCGCTTCGACCACTCGCGCCAGGTCGGCAATCGGTGTGCGTCCGGCATCTTCGCAAGAAAATTCAACATCATCGGTGTAATTGCGTGCGCGTTTCACCATATAGATGGCGCGTTCGATCACCTCATCCAGCGTGCTGCGCAGCTTGGTGGCGATGTGCATTGGGGAGGTGGCAATAAAGGTATGAATACGGAAGGCTTCGGCGACTTTCAGAGATTCGGCCGCTACGTCGATATCTTTTTCCACGCAGCGGGCTAACGCACATACGCGGCTGTTTTTGACCTGGCGGGCGATGGTTTGCACTGATTCAAAATCGCCCGGCGAAGAGACGGGAAAACCGACTTCCATCACGTCGACCCCCATACGCTCAAGACCCAGCGCAATTTGCAGTTTTTCTTTCACACTCAAGCTTGCCTGTAACGCCTGTTCACCGTCGCGCAATGTGGTATCGAAAATAATGACTTGCTGGCTCATGGTTTGGGTCCTTGTCTCTTTTAGAGCGCCTCGCTTCGGGCATAAAAAAACCCGCGCAATGGCGCGGGTTTTTTGTTTGACTGCGTGCTGGCTTAATGCTGAATGCCGCTCACTCGTCTACCGCGCAAAGAAGATGCGTTTAGTAGTAGTAGACCGATAAAGCGAACGATGTGAGTCATTAAATCAGCTCCAGATGAATGCGATATGCTTTTAGAGTTACTGGATACAAAAACGGATGTCAACCCTGATGCAACAAAAACGTCCCGCCAGCATGAGTTCTGCATGAGTTGAATTAGCTAATTGTGCTGCGCGGGTTTAAACAGTCGATATTAATTTCTGCTTAACCACACATACCTTTCATTGGTGGACATACTTCAGAATAATTTATGGCATTTAATCAATGAGGTAAAAGGAGGGAAATTTATTCTTTACCCTGTCTATCCTGATGATTTTTATTGAGTTATATTTTGAGTGAATGTTTTGATATTGATTTTATGAATATTATTGATCGATTAATGTTAAGGGTTAATACATCAAATATATAAATTAATTATTAAATACGCACGTTTAATCCATTTTTTGGATGATTGAGTATTCGCGGGAGTTATGATTAGATTGTTTTCGCAACAAAAACATTATGGATTATTATGCTGTGGTGAATGACTCTTCGCACGGCAATGGATTCTGTTTTTATCAGAACCCGTATCTTTATGTTTTCCTAATTTTACGCATTTTTCTTTTTCTTATTTTATATGCATGGTAAATCATATTTTTCAGGATTATTTCTCTGCATTCCAATAAGGGAAAGGGAGTTAAGTGTGACAGTGGAGTTAACTATGTCAGAGGTAAAAACAGATCATCCAGAAATTGCGGAGTTAAGCAAGCCACAGCTACGCATGGTCGATCTAAACTTATTAACCGTTTTCGATGCCGTGATGCAGGAGCAGAACATTACCCGTGCCGCGCATGTTCTGGGTATGTCGCAACCAGCGGTCAGTAACGCTGTTGCACGCCTGAAGGTGATGTTTAATGACGAACTGTTTGTTCGTTATGGGCGTGGTATCCAACCGACTGCCCGCGCTTTTCAACTTTTTGGCTCTGTACGTCAGGCGCTGCAATTAGTGCAAAACGAATTACCCGGTTCAGGTTTTGAGCCGGCCAGCAGCGAACGTGTATTCCATCTTTGCGTTTGCAGCCCGTTAGATAGCATTCTGACCTCGCAGATTTATAATCACATTGAGCAAATCGCGCCAAATATTCATGTGATATTCAAGTCTTCATTAAACCAGAACACCGAACATCAGCTACGTTATCAGGAAACGGAGTTCGTTATTAGTTATGAAGACTTCCATCGTCCTGAATTTACCAGCGTGCCATTATTTAAAGATGAAATGGTACTGGTAGCCAGCAAGAACCATCCGACTATTAAAGGCCCATTACTGAAACATGACGTTTATAACGAACAACATGCGGCGGTTTCGCTTGATCGTTTCGCGTCGTTTAGTCAACCGTGGTACGACACAGTAGATAAACAAGGCAGTATCGCTTATCAGGGAATGGCAATGATGAGCGTCCTTAGCGTGGTGTCGCAAACGCATCTGGTTGCTATTGCGCCTCGTTGGCTGGCTGAAGAGTTCGCTGAATCCTTAGAGTTACAGGTATTACCGCTGCCGTTAAAACAAAACAGCAGAACCTGTTATCTCTCCTGGCATGAAGCTGCCGGGCGCGATAAAGGCCATCAATGGATGGAAGAGCAATTAGTCTCTATTTGTAAACGTTAAGCAAATGCAGAATAAATCAGGCGCGTAATTCTGGTTTATTCTGCATTTTTTATTAAATGTAGAATTTTATTCTGAATACATGTTTGCCCTGATTTTAGAAATAATAAAAAAATAGAGAAATTGCTGTAACTGGTCGAATTTGACCGATTTATTATCAATTCTGTCCGCCATTCTGGATTATTTTATCGTTTATTTTCTCCTTTCCTCCTGTTTATTCTTATTTCTTCACGCTTGTGAATCAGCTTGTCAATTGCTTAAGCAAGATCGGACGGTTAATGTGTTTTACACATTTTTTCCGCCAAACAGTGAGGCAAGCCATGGAGATGTTGTCTGGAGCCGAGATGGTCGTCCGATCGCTTATCGATCAGGGCGTTAAGCAAGTATTCGGTTATCCCGGAGGCGCGGTCCTTGATATTTACGATGCATTGCATACCGTGGGCGGTATTGATCACGTATTAGTTCGTCATGAGCAGGCAGCGGTACATATGGCCGATGGCCTGGCGCGCGCGACCGGAGAAGTGGGCGTTGTGCTGGTGACATCGGGTCCTGGAGCCACCAACGCAATTACCGGTATCGCCACCGCCTATATGGACTCTATTCCGCTGGTTATCCTTTCCGGGCAGGTCGCAACCTCGCTGATAGGTTACGATGCCTTTCAGGAGTGTGACATGGTGGGAATTTCCCGGCCGGTGGTTAAACACAGTTTTCTGGTTAAGCAAACGGAAGACATTCCACAGGTGCTGAAAAAGGCTTTCTGGCTGGCAGCAAGTGGTCGCCCTGGGCCGGTAGTAGTTGATTTACCGAAAGATATTCTTAATCCGGCGAACAAATTACCTTACGTCTGGCCGGAATCGGTCAGTATGCGTTCGTATAACCCGACAACGTTGGGTCATAAAGGGCAGATTAAACGCGCACTACAAACGCTGGCGGCGGCGAAAAAACCGGTCGTTTACGTGGGGGGGGGCGCGGTGACAGCGGGTTGCCATCAACAACTCAAACAGATTATTGAGCAACTTAATCTTCCTGTCGTCTCATCATTAATGGGATTAGGCGCGTTTCCGGCAACGCATCGTCAGGCGCTGGGAATGCTGGGAATGCACGGCACTTACGAAGCCAATATGACAATGCATAATGCCGATGTCATTTTTGCGGTTGGCGTACGCTTTGATGATCGCACTACTAACAATCTGGCAAAGTACTGCCCAAATGCGACGGTGTTACATATTGATATCGATCCAACCTCTATCTCAAAAACCGTGACTGCCGACATCCCGATCGTTGGCGATGCGCGGCTGGTGTTGGATCAAATGCTGGAGTTGCTGGCACAAGAAACGGCTCACCAACCGTTGGATGAAATCCGTGACTGGTGGCAGAAAATTGAACAGTGGCGCGCTCGCCAGTGCCTGAAATACGACACTCAGAGCGAAAAGATTAAACCGCAGGCGGTGATAGAGACGCTCTGGCGACTGACGAAGGGGGACGCTTACGTTACGTCCGACGTCGGGCAGCACCAGATGTTCGCCGCACTTTATTATCCTTTCGACAAACCGCGTCGCTGGATCAACTCCGGTGGCCTCGGCACCATGGGGTTTGGTTTACCTGCGGCGCTGGGCGTCAAAATGGCGTTGCCGGAAGAAACTGTGGTCTGCGTTACTGGCGACGGCAGTATTCAGATGAACATTCAGGAACTGTCTACTGCCTTGCAATACGAGCTTCCGGTGTTGGTGGTGAATCTTAATAACCGCTATCTGGGGATGGTGAAACAGTGGCAGGACATGATCTATTCCGGCCGTCATTCACAATCTTATATGCAATCTCTGCCAGATTTCGTCCGTCTGGCAGAAGCCTATGGTCATGTTGGTATCCAGATTTCGCGCCCGGATGAGCTGGAAAGTAAACTTGGCGAGGCGCTGGAACAGGTACGAAATAATCGCCTGGTATTTGTTGATGTCACCGTCGATGGCAGTGAGCACGTTTATCCGATGCAGATTCGCGGGGGCGGAATGGATGAAATGTGGTTAAGCAAAACGGAGAGAACCTGATTATGCGCCGGATATTATCAGTATTACTCGAAAATGAATCAGGCGCGTTATCCCGCGTGATCGGCCTTTTTGCCCAGCGTGGCTATAACATTGAAAGCCTGACCGTTGCGCCAACCGACGATCCGACATTATCGCGCATGACTATCCAGACCGTGGGCGATGAAAAAGTGCTTGAGCAGATCGAAAAGCAATTACACAAGCTGGTCGATGTGTTGCGCGTGAGCGAGCTGGGGCAGGGTGCGCACGTTGAGCGGGAGATTATGCTGGTGAAAATTCAGGCCAGCGGCTATGGACGTGACGAAGTGAAACGCAATACGGAAATATTTCGTGGGCAAATCATTGATGTCACGCCTTCGCTTTATACCGTTCAACTGGCAGGCACCAGCGATAAACTCGACGCATTTTTAGCATCGATTCGCGATGTGGCGAAAATTGTTGAAGTTGCCCGCTCTGGCGTCGTCGGTCTTTCGCGCGGCGATAAAATAATGCGTTGAGAATGATCTCAATGCGCAATTTGCAGCCCAATAAGCCACGTTGGGCTTTTTTTGCGAATTTAGTAGGAACCTGGAATAAAAGCAGTTGCCGCAGTTAATTTTCTGCGCTTAGATGTTAATGAATTTAATCCATACCAGTACAATGGTTATGGTTTTTACATTTTACGCAAGGGGCAATTGTGAAACTGGATGAAATCGCTCGGCTGGCGGGAGTGTCGCGGACCACTGCAAGCTATGTTATTAACGGCAAAGCGAAGCAATACCGTGTGAGCGACAAAACCGTTGAGAAAGTCATGGCAGTGGTACGTGAGCACAATTACCACCCGAATGCCGTGGCGGCTGGGCTTCGTGCTGGACGCACACGTTCTATTGGTCTTGTTATCCCCGATCTTGAGAACACAAGTTATACCCGCATTGCTAACTATCTTGAACGCCAGGCGCGTCAACGCGGTTATCAGCTACTCATTGCTTGTTCCGAAGATCAGCCAGACAACGAAATGCGTTGTATTGAGCATCTTTTACAACGTCAGGTCGATGCCATCATTGTTTCGACTTCGCTGCCGCCAGAGCATCCTTTCTATCAACGCTGGGCTAATGACCCGTTCCCGATTGTCGCGCTGGATCGCGCCCTCGATCGTGAACATTTCACCAGCGTGGTTGGTGCCGACCAGGATGATGCTGAAATGTTGGCGGAAGAGTTACGTAAGTTTCCGGCCGAAACGGTACTTTATCTTGGCGCGCTGCCGGAGCTTTCTGTCAGCTTCCTGCGTGAGCAGGGTTTCCGTACTGCCTGGAAAGATGATCCGCGCGAAGTGCATTTCCTTTATGCCAATAGCTATGAGCGGGAAGCTGCTGCCCAGTTATTCGAAAAATGGCTGGAAACGCATCCGATGCCGCAGGCGCTGTTCACTACCTCTTTTGCATTGTTGCAGGGAGTGATGGATGTCACGCTGCGTCGCGATGGTAAACTGCCTTCCGATCTGGCGATTGCCACCTTTGGCGATAACGAATTGCTCGACTTCTTACAATGTCCTGTGCTGGCAGTGGCTCAGCGTCATCGGGATGTCGCTGAGCGCGTGCTGGAGATTGTCCTGGCGAGTCTGGACGAGCCGCGTAAGCCAAAACCAGGTTTAACGCGCATCAAACGAAATCTCTATCGTCGCGGCGTCCTCAGCCGTAGCTAAACGTTAAACAAAAAATGATGCGCTGGTTGATTGCGGCTGGCGCATTGAGTACGTAATTGGACATCAATATCCTTTATGTAAATAAGACTATTCCTGACTATTATCCATAAGACCTTCTAAATATCTCACCAATTAACTTCATTCGATGTGCTTAATGATAATTAAGTCGTAACGATGGATTGCGATTGCATTATTTTGTTACATGCAAATCGGCAATTGCCGATTAAACAAACACTTTTCTAATCTTTTACGCAAAGTCGCTGGCGTCAGGCATGGCGCGTGCGCAACAGGGACTGTTATCCGGGGGCGATATGTCCTAAAATGCCGCTCGCGTCGCAAACTGACACTTTATATTTTCATTAAGGAAAAAGAAGTCGTTTTTAAAACGGTAATGATGAGTGGGATTTTTTCTTACAACTATTCATAACGTTAATTTGCTTCGTTCGTTGGGCGATTTTTAAACAATGCAGATATTAGTCGTAAACATCGGGTTTTTTGCTTCGGTAAGGAATGTTCCTGGCTTGACAAGCTTTTCCTCCGCTCCGTAAACTCCTTTTAGTGGGAATTTGTGGGATAAAGTGGTAATTGGGGGAAGACTGGCATGTTCCGGGGAGCAACGTTAGTCAATCTCGACAGTAAAGGGCGCTTATCGGTGCCCACCCGTTATCGGGAAGAGCTGCTCGAGAACGCTGCCGGTCAAATGGTGTGTACCATTGACATTCATCACCCATGTCTGCTGCTTTACCCCCTTCCTGAATGGGAAATTATCGAGCAAAAATTATCGCGTCTGTCGAGCATGAACCCGGTTGAGCGCCGTGTGCAGCGCCTTCTGTTAGGTCATGCCAGCGAATGTCAGATGGATGGCGCAGGTCGATTGTTAATCGCGCCAGTACTGCGGCAACATGCCGGGCTGACAAAAGAAGTGATGTTGGTTGGACAGTTCAATAAGTTTGAGCTGTGGGATGAAACAACCTGGCATCAACAAGTCAGGGAAGATATCGACGCAGAACAGTTGGCTACCGAAAACTTATCGGAGCGGCTGCAGGACTTGTCTCTATAAAATGATGGAAAACTATAAACATACTACGGTGCTGTTGGATGAAGCCGTAAATGGCCTCAATATCCGTCCTGACGGTATCTACATTGATGGAACTTTTGGTCGCGGTGGTCACTCACGTCTGATCCTCTCGCAGCTTGGCGAAGAGGGGCGTTTGCTGGCGATCGATCGCGACCCGCAGGCTATTGCCGTTGCGAAGACTATTGATGATCCGCGCTTCTCCATCATACATGGACCTTTCTCCGCGCTGGGCGAATACGTCGCCGAGCGTGATCTTATCGGCAAGATTGATGGCATTCTCCTCGATCTTGGCGTCTCTTCACCGCAACTCGATGATGCTGAACGCGGTTTTTCCTTTATGCGCGATGGCCCGCTGGACATGCGTATGGATCCGACGCGCGGTCAATCCGCTGCTGAATGGCTACAAACTGCCGAAGAAGCCGATATCGCCTGGGTATTAAAAACGTATGGCGAGGAGCGTTTCGCTAAACGCATTGCGCGCGCCATTGCCGAGCGTAACCGTGAACAGCCGATGACCCGTACCAAAGAACTGGCGGGAGTCGTTGCTGCCGCAACGCCGGTGAAGGACAAATTCAAACATCCTGCGACCCGTACCTTCCAGGCGGTGCGCATCTGGGTAAACAGTGAACTGGAGGAGATAGAGCAGGCGCTAAAAAGCTCGCTCAACGTGTTGGCGCCAGGTGGGCGGCTTTCGATCATCAGTTTTCATTCGCTGGAAGACCGTATTGTGAAACGCTTTATGCGTGAAAACAGTCGTGGTCCGCAAGTTCCGGCAGGATTACCGATGACTGAAGAGCAGCTCAAAAAACTGGGTGGCCGTCAGTTGCGAGCATTAGGCAAGTTGATGCCGGGCGAAGAAGAGGTGGCAGAGAACCCTCGTGCCCGTAGTTCAGTTCTGCGTATTGCAGAGAGGACGAACGCATGATCAGCAGAGTGACAGAAGCTCTAAGCAAAGTTAAAGGATCGATGGGAAGCCACGAGCGCCATGCCTTGCCTGGCGTCATCGGTGACGATCTTTTGCGATTTGGGAAGCTGCCACTCTGCCTGTTCATTTGCATTATTTTGACGGCGGTGACTGTGGTGACCACAGCACACCATACCCGTTTGCTGACCGCTCAGCGCGAACAACTGGTGCTGGAGCGAGACGCTTTAGACATTGAATGGCGCAACCTGATTCTTGAAGAGAACGCGCTCGGCGACCATAGCCGGGTGGAAAGGATCGCTACGGAGAAGCTGCAAATGCAGCATGTCGATCCATCACAAGAAAATATCGTAGTGCAAAAATAAGGATAAACGCGACGCATGAAAGCAGCGGCGAAAACGCAGAAACCAAAACGTCAGGAAGAACATGCCAACTTTATCAGTTGGCGTTTTGCGTTGTTATGCGGCTGTATTTTACTGGCGCTGGCTTTTCTGCTCGGGCGCGTAGCGTGGTTACAGGTTATCTCCCCGGATATGTTGGTGAAAGAGGGCGACATGCGTTCTCTTCGCGTTCAACAAGTATCCACCTCACGCGGCATGATTACTGACCGCTCTGGTCGCCCATTAGCAGTAAGTGTGCCGGTAAAAGCGATCTGGGCTGACCCAAAAGAAGTGCATGACGCTGGCGGTATCAGCGTCGGTGACCGCTGGAAGGCGCTGGCTAACGCGCTTAACATTCCGCTGGATCAGCTCTCAGCCCGCATTAACGCCAACCCGAAAGGACGCTTTATTTATCTGGCGCGTCAGGTAAACCCTGACATGGCGGACTACATCAAAAAACTGAAACTGCCGGGGATTCATCTGCGTGAAGAGTCTCGCCGTTACTATCCGTCCGGCGAAGTGACCGCTCACCTCATCGGCTTTACCAACGTCGATAGCCAGGGGATTGAGGGTGTCGAGAAGAGTTTCGATAAATGGCTTACCGGGCAACCGGGTGAACGTATTGTGCGTAAAGACCGCTACGGTCGCGTAATTGAAGATATTTCTTCTACCGACAGCCAGGCGGCGCACAACCTTGCGCTGAGTATTGATGAACGCCTGCAGGCGCTGGTTTATCGCGAACTGAACAACGCGGTGGCCTTTAACAAGGCGGAATCCGGTAGTGCCGTGCTGGTGGATGTCAACACTGGCGAAGTGCTGGCGATGGCTAACAGCCCGTCATACAACCCAAACAATCTGAGTGGCACGCCAAAAGAGGCGATGCGTAACCGTACCATCACCGACGTCTTTGAACCAGGTTCAACCGTCAAGCCGATGGTGGTGATGACCGCGTTGCAGCGCGGCGTGGTGCGAGAAAACTCAGTACTGAATACCGTTCCTTATCGAATTAACGGCCACGAAATCAAAGACGTGGCGCGCTACAGCGAATTAACCCTGACCGGGGTATTACAGAAGTCGAGTAACGTCGGTGTTTCCAAGCTGGCGTTAGCGATGCCGTCCTCAGCGTTAGTAGATACTTACTCACGTTTTGGACTGGGAAAAGCGACCAATTTGGGGTTGGTCGGAGAACGCAGTGGCTTATATCCTCAAAAACAACGGTGGTCTGACATAGAGAGGGCCACCTTCTCTTTCGGCTACGGGCTAATGGTAACACCGTTACAGTTAGCGCGAGTCTACGCAACTATCGGCAGCTACGGCATTTATCGCCCGCTGTCGATTACCAAAGTTGACCCCCCGGTTCCCGGTGAACGAGTCTTCCCGGAATCCATTGTCCGCACCGTGGTGCATATGATGGAAAGCGTGGCGCTACCGGGCGGCGGCGGCGTGAAGGCGGCGATTAAAGGCTATCGTATCGCTATTAAAACTGGTACTGCGAAAAAGGTCGGGCCGGACGGTCGCTACATCAATAAATATATTGCTTATACCGCAGGCGTTGCGCCTGCGAGTCAGCCGCGCTTCGCGCTGGTTGTTGTTATCAACGATCCGCAGGCGGGTAAATACTACGGTGGCGCTGTTTCCGCGCCGGTCTTTGGTGCCATCATGGGCGGCGTATTGCGCACCATGAACATCGAGCCGGATGCGCTGACAACGGGTGATAAAAATGAATTTGTGATTAATCAAGGCGAGGGGACAGGTGGCAGATCGTAATTTGCGCGACCTTCTTGCTCCGTGGGTGCCAGACGCACCTTCGCGAGCACTGCGAGAGATGACACTCGACAGCCGTGTGGCTGCGGCGGGCGATCTCTTTGTAGCTGTAGTAGGTCATCAGGCGGACGGGCGTCGATATATCCCGCAGGCGATAGCGCAAGGTGTGGCTGCCATTATTGCAGAGGCGAAAGATGAGGCGACCGACGGTGAAATCCGTGAAATGCACGGCGTACCGGTCATCTATCTCAGCCAGCTCAATGAGCGTTTATCTGCACTGGCGGGCCGCTTTTACCATGAACCCTCTGACAATTTACGTCTCGTGGGCGTAACGGGCACCAACGGCAAAACCACGACTACCCAGCTTCTGGCGCAGTGGAGCCAACTGCTTGGCGAAACCAGCGCGGTAATGGGCACTGTTGGTAACGGCCTGCTGGGGAAAGTGATCCCGACAGAAAATACTACCGGTTCGGCAGTCGATGTTCAGCATGAGCTGGCGGGGCTGGTGGATCAGGGCGCGACGTTTTGCGCAATGGAAGTTTCCTCCCACGGGCTGGTACAGCACCGTGTGGCGGCATTGAAATTTGCGGCGTCGGTCTTTACCAACTTAAGCCGCGATCACCTTGATTATCATGGTGATATGGAACACTACGAAGCCGCGAAATGGCTGCTTTATTCTGAGCATCATTGCGGTCAGGCGATTATTAACGCCGACGATGAAGTGGGCCGCCGCTGGCTGGCAAAACTGCCGGACGCGGTTGCGGTATCAATGGAAGATCATATCAATCCGAACTGTCACGGACGCTGGTTAAAAGCGATCGACGTGAACTATCACGACAGCGGTGCGACGATTCGCTTTAGCTCAAGTTGGGGCGATGGCGAAATTGAAAGCCATCTGATGGGCGCTTTTAACGTCAGTAACTTGCTGCTGGCGCTGGCGACACTGCTGGCACTTGGCTATCCATTGACTGAACTGTTGAAAACCGCCGCGCGTCTGCAACCGGTTTGCGGACGTATGGAAGTGTTCACTGCACCAGGCAAACCGACGGTGGTGGTGGATTACGCGCATACGCCGGATGCACTGGAAAAAGCCTTACAGGCGGCGCGGCTGCACTGTGCGGGCAAGCTGTGGTGCGTCTTTGGCTGTGGCGGCGATCGTGATAAAGGCAAGCGTCCACTGATGGGCGCAATTGCCGAAGAGTTTGCTGACGTGGCGGTGGTGACGGACGATAACCCGCGTACCGAAGAACCGCGCGCCATCATCAACGATATTCTGGCGGGAATGTTAGACGCCGGACATGCCAAAGTGATGGAAGGCCGCGCTGAAGCGGTGACTTGCGCCGTTATGCAGGCTAAAGAGAATGATGTGGTGCTGGTCGCGGGCAAAGGCCATGAAGATTACCAGATTGTTGGCAACCAGCGTCTGGACTACTCCGATCGTGTCACGGTGGCGCGTCTGCTGGGGGTGATCGCATGATTAGCGTAACTCTTAGCCAACTGGCGAACATTCTCAACGGTGAACTGCAAGGGACAGATATCACCCTTGATGCCGTAACCACTGATACCCGTAAACTCACGCCGGGCTGCTTGTTTGTTGCCCTGAAAGGCGAACGTTTCGATGCTCATGATTTTGCCGACCAGGTGAAAGCTGGCGGCGCAGGCGCACTACTGGTCAGCCGTCCGCTGGACATCGACCTGCCGCAGTTAATCGTCAAGGATACGCGTCTGGCGTTTGGTGAACTGGCTGCATGGGTTCGCCAGCAAGTTCCGGCGCGCGTGGTTGCTCTGACGGGGTCCTCCGGCAAAACCTCCGTTAAAGAGATGACGGCGGCGATTTTAAGCCAGTGCGGCAACACGCTTTATACGGCAGGCAATCTCAACAACGACATCGGTGTACCGATGACGCTGTTGCGCTTAACGCCAGAATACGACTACGCAGTCATTGAACTTGGTGCGAACCATCAGGGCGAAATTGCCTGGACAGTAAGCCTGACCCGCCCGGAAGCCGCGCTGGTCAACAACCTGGCGGCGGCGCATCTGGAAGGCTTCGGTTCTTTGGCGGGCGTGGCAAAAGCGAAAGGCGAAATCTTTACCGGCCTGCCGGAAAACGGTATCGCCATTATGAATGCCGACAATAACGACTGGTTGAACTGGCAAAGCGTGATTGGCAATCGCAAAGTGTGGCGTTTCTCACCCAATGCCGCCAACAGTGATTTTACCGCCACCAATATTCATGTGACCTCGCACGGTACTGAATTTACGCTGCAAACTCCAACGGGTAGCGTCGATGTCCTGCTGCCGCTGCCGGGGCGTCACAATATTGCGAATGCATTGGCTGCTGCGGCGCTCTCCATGTCCGTGGGCGCAACGCTTGATGCCATCAAAGCAGGGCTGGCAAATCTACAGGCTGTTGCTGGCCGTTTGTTCCCCATCCAACTGGCGGAAAACCAGTTGCTGCTCGACGACTCCTACAACGCTAACGTCGGCTCCATGACCGCCGCTGTTCAGGTTCTGGCTGAGATGCCGGGCTACCGTGTGCTGGTCGTTGGCGATATGGCGGAACTGGGCGCTGAAAGCGAAGCCTGCCATGTACAGGTGGGCGAAGCGGCAAAAGCTGCTGGTATTGACCGCGTGTTAAGCGTGGGTAAACAAAGCCATGCTATCAGCACCGCCAGCGACGTTGGCGAACATTTTGCTGATAAAACTGCGTTAATTACGCGTCTTAAATCACTGATTGCTGAGCAACAGGTAATTACGATTTTAGTTAAGGGTTCACGTAGTGCTGCCATGGAAGAGGTAGTACGCGCTTTACAGGAGAATGGGACATGTTAGTTTGGCTGGCCGAACATTTGGTCAAATATTATTCCGGCTTTAACGTCTTTTCCTATCTGACGTTTCGCGCCATCGTCAGCCTGCTGACCGCGCTGTTCATCTCATTGTGGATGGGGCCGCGCATGATTGCTCATCTGCAAAAACTCTCCTTTGGTCAGGTGGTGCGTAACGATGGCCCGGAATCGCACTTTAGCAAGCGCGGTACGCCGACCATGGGCGGGATTATGATCCTGACAGCGATTGTGATCTCCGTACTGCTGTGGGCTTACCCGTCTAACCCGTATGTCTGGTGCGTACTGGTAGTGCTGGTCGGCTACGGCATCATTGGCTTCGTTGATGACTATCGCAAAGTCGTGCGCAAAGACACCAAAGGGTTGATCGCACGTTGGAAGTATTTCTGGATGTCGGTCATTGCGCTGGGTGTTGCTTTTGCTTTGTATCTTGCCGGGAAAGACACGCCAGCAACGCAACTGGTTGTACCGTTCTTTAAAGATGTGATGCCGCAGTTAGGTTTGTTCTACATCCTGCTGGCCTACTTCGTTATTGTCGGCACCGGTAACGCGGTAAACCTGACCGATGGTCTTGATGGCCTGGCGATTATGCCGACCGTATTTGTCGCTGGTGGTTTTGCGCTGGTGGCGTGGGCGACCGGCAACATGAACTTTGCCAGCTATTTACACATACCGTATCTGCGACATGCAGGGGAACTGGTCATTGTCTGCACCGCGATAGTCGGGGCAGGGCTGGGATTCCTGTGGTTTAACACCTATCCGGCACAGGTCTTTATGGGCGATGTTGGTTCGCTGGCGTTAGGCGGCGCGTTGGGCATTATCGCCGTACTGCTGCGTCAGGAATTCCTGCTGGTGATTATGGGCGGCGTGTTTGTCGTCGAAACCCTGTCGGTTATTTTGCAAGTCGGCTCCTTTAAACTGCGCGGGCAACGTATTTTCCGCATGGCGCCGATTCATCACCACTATGAACTGAAAGGCTGGCCGGAACCGCGCGTCATTGTGCGTTTCTGGATTATTTCGCTGATGCTGGTCCTGATTGGTCTGGCAACGCTGAAGGTACGTTAATCATGGCTGATTACCTGGGTAAAAATGTCGTCATTATCGGCCTGGGCCTCACCGGGCTTTCTTGCGTGGACTTTTTCCTTGCTCGCGGCGTGACGCCGCGCGTAATGGATACGCGTATGACACCGCCAGGCCTGGATAAATTACCCGAAGCGGTGGAGCGTCATACTGGCGGTCTCAATGATGAATGGCTGATGGTGGCAGATCTGATTGTCGCCAGCCCCGGTATTGCGCTGGCGCATCCTTCCTTAAGCGCCGCTGCCGATGCCGGAATTGAAATTGTTGGCGATATCGAGCTGTTCTGCCGCGAAGCACAAGCGCCTGTCGTGGCGATCACCGGTTCTAACGGCAAAAGCACTGTCACCACCTTAGTGGGGGAAATGGCGAAAGCAGCAGGCGTTAACGTTGGCGTGGGTGGCAACATTGGCCTGCCAGCATTGATGCTGCTGGATGCTGAGTGCGAGCTGTACGTGCTGGAACTGTCAAGCTTCCAGCTGGAAACGACATCCAGCTTACAGGCGGTGGCGGCGACGATTCTGAACGTGACTGAAGATCATATGGATCGCTATCCATTTGGTTTACAGCAGTATCGTGCGGCAAAACTGCGTATTTACGAAAACGCAAAAGTTTGCGTGGTTAATGCCGATGATGCCTTAACGATGCCGATTCGCGGTGCGGATGAACGTTGCGTCAGCTTCGGCGTCAATATGGGTGACTATCACCTGAATCATCAGCAGGGTGAAACCTGGCTGCGGGTGAAAGGCGAGAAAGTGTTGAATGTGAAAGAGATGAAGCTTTCCGGGCAGCATAACTACACCAATGCGCTGGCAGCACTGGCGCTGGCTGATGCCGCAGGTTTACCGCGTGCCAGCAGCCTGAAAGCGTTAACCACGTTTACCGGTCTGCCGCATCGCTTTGAAGTGGTGCTGGAGCATAACGGTGTGCGCTGGATTAACGATTCGAAAGCGACCAACGTCGGCAGTACCGAAGCGGCGCTGAATGGCCTGCACGTAGATGGCACGCTGCATTTGTTGCTGGGCGGCGATGGTAAATCGGCAGACTTCAGCCCACTGGCGCGCTATCTGAATGGCGATAACGTGCGTCTGTATTGTTTCGGTCGTGATGGCGCACAGTTGGCGGCGTTACGCCCGGAAGTGGCAGAGCAAACCGAAACTATGGAACAGGCGATGCGCTTGCTGACTCCGCGTGTTCAGCCGGGAGATATGGTTCTGCTCTCCCCGGCATGTGCCAGCCTTGATCAGTTCAAGAACTTTGAACAACGAGGCAATGAGTTTGCCCGTCTGGCGAAGGAGTTAGGTTGATGCGTTTATCTCTCCCTCGCCTGAAAATGCCGCGCCTGCCGGGATTCAGTATCCTGGTCTGGATCTCCACGGCGCTAAAGGGCTGGGTGATGGGCTCGCGGGAAAAAGATACCGACAGCCTGATCATGTACGATCGCACCTTACTGTGGCTGACCTTCGGCCTCGCGGCGATTGGCTTTATCATGGTGACCTCGGCGTCAATGCCCATAGGGCAACGCTTAACCAACGATCCGTTCTTCTTCGCGAAGCGTGATGGCGTCTATCTGATCCTGGCGTTCATTCTGGCGATCATTACGCTGCGTCTGCCGATGGAGTTCTGGCAACGCTACAGTGCTACGATGCTGCTCGGATCAATCATCCTGTTGATGATCGTGCTGGTGGTGGGTAGCTCGGTTAAAGGGGCATCGCGGTGGATCGATCTTGGCTTGCTGCGTATCCAGCCAGCCGAACTGACCAAGCTGTCGCTGTTTTGCTATATCGCCAACTATCTGGTGCGCAAAGGCGATGAAGTGCGTAACAACCTGCGCGGCTTCCTGAAACCGATGGGCGTGATTCTGGTGTTGGCCGTGTTGCTGCTGGCACAGCCTGACCTTGGTACGGTGGTGGTGTTGTTTGTGACTACGCTGGCGATGCTGTTCCTGGCTGGGGCGAAATTGTGGCAGTTCATCGCCATTATTGGCATGGGGATTTCAGCGGTTGTGTTGCTGATCCTCGCCGAACCGTACCGTATTCGTCGTGTTACCGCATTCTGGAACCCGTGGGAAGATCCTTTCGGCAGCGGCTATCAGCTGACGCAATCGCTGATGGCGTTTGGTCGCGGCGAACTGTGGGGACAAGGTTTAGGTAACTCGGTACAAAAACTGGAGTATCTGCCGGAAGCGCACACTGACTTTATTTTCGCCATTATCGGCGAAGAACTGGGGTATATCGGTGTGGTGCTGGCGCTTTTAATGGTATTCTTCGTCGCTTTTCGCGCGATGTCGATTGGTCGTAAAGCGTTAGAAATTGACCATCGTTTTTCCGGTTTTCTCGCCTGTTCAATTGGCATCTGGTTTAGTTTCCAGGCGCTGGTTAACGTAGGCGCAGCGGCGGGGATGTTACCGACCAAAGGTTTGACATTGCCGCTCATCAGTTACGGTGGTTCGAGCTTACTGATTATGTCGACAGCCATCATGATGCTGTTGCGTATTGATTATGAAACGCGTCTGGAGAAAGCGCAGGCGTTTGTACGAGGTTCACGATGAGTGGTCAAGGGAAGCGATTAATGGTGATGGCAGGCGGTACTGGCGGACATGTGTTCCCGGGGCTTGCGGTTGCGCATCATTTAATGACCCAGGGGTGGCAAGTTCGCTGGCTGGGTACTGCCGATCGTATGGAAGCGGACTTAGTGCCGAAGCACGGTATCGAGATCGACTTTATTCGTATCTCTGGTTTGCGCGGCAAGGGCATTAAAGCGTTACTTGCAGCTCCGTTGCGTATCTTTAACGCCTGGCGTCAGGCGCGGGCGATTATGAAAGCGTATAAACCTGATGTGGTGCTCGGTATGGGCGGCTACGTTTCAGGCCCAGGAGGTCTGGCAGCGTGGTCGTTAGGCATTCCTGTTGTACTTCATGAACAAAACGGTATTGCGGGCTTAACCAATAAATGGCTGGCGAAGATTGCGACCAAAGTGATGCAGGCGTTTCCAGGCGCTTTCCCTGATGCGGAAGTGGTGGGTAATCCTGTTCGTACCGATGTGCTGGCGCTGCCGTTGCCGCAGCAACGTCTGGCTGGACGTGAAGGTCCGGTTCGTGTGTTGGTAGTGGGTGGTTCTCAGGGCGCACGCATTCTTAACCAGACAATGCCGCAGGTTGCAGCAAAGCTGGGCGATTCAGTCACTATCTGGCATCAGAGTGGCAAAGGTTCGCAACAATCTGTTGAACAGGCGTATGCCGAAGCGGGGCAACCGCAGCATAAAGTGACGGAATTTATTGATGATATGGCGGCGGCGTATGCGTGGGCGGATGTCGTCGTTTGCCGCTCCGGTGCGTTGACGGTGAGTGAAATCGCTGCGGCGGGGTTACCAGCATTGTTTGTGCCGTTTCAGCATAAAGACCGCCAGCAATACTGGAATGCGTTACCGCTGGAAAAAGCGGGCGCAGCCAAAATTATCGAGCAGCCACAGCTTACCGTGGATGCTGTCGCCAACACCCTGGCCGGGTGGTCGCGAGAAACCTTATTAACCATGGCAGAACGCGCCCGTGCTGCATCCATCCCGGATGCCACCGAGCGAGTGGCAAATGAAGTGAGCCAGGCTGCCTGGGCGTAATTGTGGCGATGCCTTTTGCATCGCATGAATTTGAGAAGTTAATGGCGTAAAGAATGAATACACAACAATTGGCAAAACTGCGTTACATCGTGCCCGAAATGCGTCGCGTTCGGCACATTCACTTTGTCGGCATCGGTGGTGCCGGTATGGGCGGTATTGCCGAAGTTCTGGCCAATGAAGGGTATCAGATCAGTGGTTCAGATTTAGCGCCAAATCCGGTCACGCAGCAGTTAATGAATCTGGGGGCGACGATTTACTTCAACCATCGCCCGGAAAACGTGCGCGACGCCAGCGTGGTCGTTGTTTCCAGTGCAATTTCTGCCGACAACCCTGAGATTGTTGCCGCTCATGAAGCGCGTATTCCGGTGATCCGTCGCGCGGAAATGCTGGCTGAGTTAATGCGTTTTCGTCATGGCATCGCCATTGCCGGAACGCATGGCAAAACGACAACCACCGCGATGGTTTCCAGCATCTATGCGGAAGCGGGTCTCGATCCAACTTTCGTTAACGGTGGGCTGGTAAAAGCTGCTGGCGTTCATGCGCGCTTAGGTCATGGTCGCTATTTGATTGCCGAAGCAGATGAGAGCGATGCATCGTTCCTGCATCTGCAACCCATGGTGGCGATTGTCACCAATATCGAAGCCGACCATATGGATACCTACCAGGGCGACTTTGAGAATTTAAAACAGACCTTTATTAATTTTCTGCACAACCTGCCGTTTTACGGTCGTGCGGTAATGTGTGTTGACGATCCGGTGATCCGCGAATTGTTACCGCGCGTGGGGCGTCAGATCACGACTTACGGCTTCAGCGAAGATGCCGATGTGCGTGTAGAAGATTACCAGCAGATTGGCCCGCAGGGGCATTTTACGCTGCTGCGCCAGGACAAAGAGCCGATGCGCGTTACCCTGAACGCGCCTGGTCGTCATAATGCGCTGAACGCGGCGGCTGCGGTTGCGGTTGCTACGGAAGAGGGGATTGACGACGATGCTATTCTGCGTGCGCTGGAGAGCTTCCAGGGAACCGGTCGTCGCTTCGATTTCCTCGGTGAATTCCCGCTGGAGCCGGTCAACGGTAAAAGCGGTACAGCAATGCTGGTTGATGACTACGGTCACCATCCGACCGAAGTGGATGCCACCATAAAGGCGGCACGTGCAGGCTGGCCGGATAAAAACCTGGTAATGCTGTTTCAGCCGCATCGTTTTACCCGTACTCGCGACCTGTATGATGATTTCGCCAATGTGCTGACGCAGGTTGATACCCTGTTGATGCTGGAAGTTTATCCGGCAGGTGAAGCACCGATTCCGGGAGCGGATAGCCGTTCACTGTGCCGCACGATTCGTGGACGTGGGAAAATTGATCCTATTCTGGTGCCAGATCCGGCGCAGGTAGCCGAGATGTTAGCACCAGTATTAACCGGTAACGACCTGATTCTCGTGCAGGGTGCGGGTAATATTGGGAAAATTGCCCGTTCTTTAGCTGAAATCAAACTGAAGCCGCAAACTCCGGAGGAAGAACAACATGACTGATAAAATCGCGGTTCTGTTGGGCGGGACCTCCGCAGAGCGGGAAGTTTCTCTGAATTCTGGCGCTGCTGTGTTAGCCGGGCTGCGCGAAGGCGGCGTCGATGCACATCCTGTTGACCCTAAAGAAGTTGACGTGACGCAACTGAAATCGATGGGATTTCAGAAAGTATTTATCGCTCTGCACGGGCGCGGCGGTGAAGACGGCACATTGCAGGGGATGCTTGAGCTGATGGGACTGCCTTATACCGGCAGCGGAGTGATGGCATCTGCGCTTTCAATGGATAAACTACGCAGCAAACTGCTGTGGCAAGGTGCCGGTTTACCGGTCGCTCCGTGGGTGGCGTTAACCCGCGCAGAGTTTGAAAAAGGCCTTAACGATAAGCAGTTAGCCGAAATTTCTGCCCTGGGTTTACCATTAATCGTTAAGCCGAGCCGCGAAGGTTCCAGCGTGGGAATGTCAAAAGTAGTAGCAGAAAATGCTCTACAAGATGCATTAAGATTGGCATTTCAGCACGATGAAGAAGTATTGATTGAAAAATGGTTAAGTGGGCCGGAGTTCACGGTTGCGATACTCGGTGAAGAAATTTTACCGTCAATACGTATTCAACCCGCCGGAACCTTCTATGATTATGAGGCGAAGTATCTCTCTGATGAGACACAGTATTTCTGCCCCGCAGGTTTAGAAGCGGCACAAGAGGCCAATTTGCAGGCATTAGTGCTGAAAGCATGGACGACTTTAGGTTGTAAAGGATGGGGGCGTATTGACGTCATGCTGGACAGCGATGGACAGTTTTATCTGCTGGAAGCCAATACCTCTCCGGGTATGACCAGCCACAGTCTGGTGCCGATGGCGGCACGTCAGGCAGGCTTAAGCTTCTCGCAGTTGGTAGTACGAATTCTGGAACTGGCGGACTAATATGTCGCAGGCTGCTCTGAACACGCGAAACAGTGAAGAAGAAATTTCTTCTCACCGCAATAATGGAACGCGTCTGGCGGGGATACTTTTCCTGCTGACGGTTTTAACGACTGTGTTGGTGAGCGGCTGGGTCGTGTTGGGCTGGATGGAAGATGCGCAACGCCTGCCGCTCTCAAAGCTGGTGTTGACCGGTGAACGCCATTACACGCGTAATGACGATATCCGGCAGTCGATCCTGGCATTGGGTGAGCCGGGTACTTTTATGACTCAGGATGTCAACATCATCCAGACGCAAATTGAACAACGCCTGCCGTGGATTAAGCAGGTGAGCGTCAGAAAGCAGTGGCCTGATGAATTGAAGATTCATCTGGTTGAATATGTGCCGATTGCGCGGTGGAATGATCAACATATGGTAGACGCCGAAGGAAACACCTTCAGCGTGCCGCCAGATCGCACCAGCAAGCAGGTGCTCCCGATGTTGTATGGCCCGGAAGGCAGCGCCAATGAAGTGTTGCAGGGTTATCGCGAAATGGGGCAAATGCTGGCAAAGGACAGATTTACTCTGAAGGAAGCGGCAATGACCGCGCGGCGTTCCTGGCAGTTGACGCTGAATAACGATATTAAGCTCAACCTTGGCCGGGGCGATACGATGAAACGTTTGGCTCGCTTTGTAGAACTTTATCCGGTTTTACAGCAGCAGGCGCAAACCGATGGCAAACGGATTAGCTACGTTGATTTGCGTTATGACTCTGGAGCGGCAGTAGGCTGGGCGCCCTTGCCGCCGGAGGAATCTACTCAGCAACAAAATCAGGCACAGGCAGAACAACAATGATCAAGGCGACGGACAGAAAACTGGTAGTAGGACTGGAGATCGGCACCGCGAAGGTTGCCGCTTTAGTAGGGGAAGTTCTGCCCGACGGTATGGTCAATATCATTGGTGTGGGCAGCTGCCCGTCACGTGGTATGGATAAAGGCGGGGTTAACGACCTCGAATCTGTGGTCAAATGCGTACAACGCGCTATTGACCAGGCAGAATTGATGGCTGATTGCCAGATCTCTTCGGTATACCTGGCGCTTTCTGGTAAGCACATCAGCTGCCAGAATGAAATTGGTATGGTGCCCATTTCTGAAGAAGAAGTGACGCAAGAAGATGTGGAAAACGTCGTCCATACCGCGAAATCGGTGCGTGTGCGCGATGAGCATCGTGTGCTGCATGTGATCCCGCAAGAGTATGCCATTGACTATCAGGAAGGGATCAAAAATCCGGTAGGACTTTCGGGCGTGCGAATGCAGGCAAAAGTGCACCTGATCACATGTCACAACGATATGGCGAAAAACATCGTCAAAGCGGTTGAACGTTGTGGGCTGAAAGTTGACCAACTGATATTTGCCGGACTGGCATCAAGTTATTCGGTATTGACGGAAGACGAACGTGAATTGGGAGTCTGCGTCGTCGATATCGGTGGTGGTACAATGGATATCGCCGTTTATACCGGTGGGGCATTGCGCCACACCAAGGTAATTCCTTATGCTGGCAATGTGGTGACCAGTGATATCGCCTATGCCTTTGGCACACCGCCAAGCGACGCCGAAGCGATTAAAGTTCGCCATGGCTGCGCGTTGGGTTCCATCGTCGGTAAAGATGAGAGCGTGGAAGTGCCGAGCGTAGGTGGGCGACCACCGCGTAGTCTGCAACGTCAGACGCTGGCGGAGGTGATTGAGCCACGGTATACCGAGTTGCTCAACCTGGTCAACGAAGAGATATTGCAGCTGCAGGAAAAGCTTCGCCAACAAGGCGTGAAACATCACCTGGCGGCGGGCATTGTATTAACCGGTGGCGCGGCGCAGATCGAAGGACTTGCCGCCTGCGCTCAGCGCGTGTTTCATACGCAGGTGCGTATTGGCGCGCCGCTGAATATCACCGGTTTAACTGATTATGCTCAGGAGCCGTATTACTCGACGGCTGTGGGATTGCTTCACTACGGGAAAGAGTCACATCTTAACGGTGAAGCGGAAGTAGAAAAACGTGTTACAGCATCAGTTGGCTCGTGGATCAAGCGACTCAATAGTTGGCTGCGAAAAGAGTTTTAATTTTTATGAGGTCGACGGTGATTACGGCCTCAGGCGACAGGCACATATCGGAGAGAAACTATGTTTGAACCAATGGAACTTACCAACGACGCGGTGATTAAAGTCATCGGCGTCGGCGGCGGCGGCGGTAATGCTGTTGAGCACATGGTGCGTGAGCGCATTGAAGGTGTTGAATTTTTCGCGGTAAATACCGATGCACAGGCGCTGCGTAAAACGGCGGTTGGGCAGACGATTCAGATCGGTAGTGGTATCACCAAAGGACTGGGAGCTGGCGCTAATCCAGAAGTTGGCCGTAATGCGGCTGATGAGGATCGCGATGCACTGCGTGCGGCGCTGGAAGGTGCAGACATGGTATTTATTGCAGCAGGTATGGGTGGTGGTACTGGTACAGGTGCTGCGCCGGTCGTTGCTGAAGTGGCAAAAGATTTGGGTATCCTGACCGTTGCTGTCGTGACTAAGCCTTTCAACTTTGAAGGCAAGAAGCGTATGGCCTTCGCGGAGCAGGGGATCACTGAATTGTCCAAGCATGTGGACTCATTGATCACCATCCCGAACGACAAACTGCTGAAGGTGCTGGGACGCGGTATCTCCCTGCTTGATGCGTTTGGCGCCGCGAACGATGTGCTGAAAGGCGCAGTTCAGGGTATCGCCGAACTGATTACTCGTCCGGGTCTGATGAACGTGGACTTTGCAGACGTACGTACCGTGATGTCTGAAATGGGCTACGCAATGATGGGTTCTGGCGTGGCGAGCGGTGAAGATCGTGCGGAAGAAGCGGCTGAAATGGCTATTTCTTCTCCGCTGCTGGAAGACATCGACCTGTCTGGTGCGCGCGGCGTGCTGGTTAACATCACGGCGGGCTTCGACCTGCGTCTGGATGAGTTCGAAACCGTAGGTAACACCATCCGTGCATTTGCTTCGGATAACGCAACCGTGGTTATCGGTACTTCTCTTGACCCGGATATGAACGACGAACTGCGTGTAACCGTGGTTGCAACAGGTATCGGCATGGACAAACGTCCTGAAATCACTCTGGTGACCAATAAACAAGTTCAGCAGCCGGTGATGGATCGTTACCAGCAGCATGGTATGGCACCGCTGACGCAAGAGCAGAAACCGGTAGCTAAAGTGGTGAACGACAATACGCCGCAAACCGCGAAAGAGCCGGATTATCTGGATATCCCTGCTTTCCTGCGTAAGCAAGCTGACTAAGATTAAGCTGGAATTTGGGTTACCAGGCTCTTTGTGCTAAACTGGCCTGCCGAATGTATAGTACACTTCGGTTGGATAGGTAATTTGGCGAGATAATACGATGATCAAACAAAGGACACTTAAACGTATCGTTCAGGCGACGGGTGTCGGTTTACATACCGGCAAGAAAGTCACTCTGACGTTACGCCCTGCGCCGGCCAACACCGGGGTCATCTATCGTCGCACCGACTTGAATCCACCGGTAGATTTTCCGGCCGATGCCAAATCTGTGCGTGATACCATGCTCTGTACGTGTCTGGTCAACGAGCATGATGTACGGATTTCAACCGTTGAGCACCTGAATGCTGCGCTCGCGGGCTTAGGCATCGATAACATCGTTATCGAAGTTAACGCACCGGAAATCCCGATCATGGACGGTAGTGCCGCTCCGTTTGTTTACCTGCTGCTTGATGCTGGTATCGACGAGCTGAACTGCGCCAAGAAATTTGTTCGCATCAAAGAGACTGTTCGTGTCGAAGATGGCGATAAGTGGGCTGAATTTAAGCCGTACAATGGTTTTTCGCTGGATTTCACCATCGATTTCAACCATCCGGCTATCGATTCCAGCAATCAACGTTATGCGATGAACTTCTCTGCTGATGCATTTATGCGCCAGATCAGCCGTGCGCGTACGTTCGGTTTCATGCGTGATATCGAATACCTGCAGTCTCGTGGTTTGTGCCTGGGCGGCAGTTTCGATTGTGCCATCGTTGTTGACGATTATCGCGTACTGAACGAAGACGGCCTGCGTTTTGAAGACGAATTTGTGCGTCACAAAATGCTCGACGCGATCGGTGACTTGTTCATGTGCGGTCACAACATTATTGGTGCATTCACCGCTTATAAATCCGGTCATGCACTGAATAACAAATTGTTGCAGGCTGTCCTGGCAAAACAGGAAGCCTGGGAATATGTGACCTTCCAGGACGACGCAGAACTGCCGTTGGCCTTCAAAGCGCCTTCAGCAGTACTGGCATAACGACATTTATACTGTCGTATAAAATTCGACTGGCAAATCTGGCACTCTCTCCGGCCAGGTGAACCAGTCGTTTTTTTTTGAATTTTATAAGAGCGATAAGAAACGGTGCGAACGCTGTTTTCTTAAGCACTTTTACGCACAACTCATCTTCATTCCTGCTGTGGACTTCGGGCTTTAATGATAAGATTTGTGCGCTAAATACGTTTGAATACGATCGGGATGGCAATAACGTGAGTGGAATACTGACGCGCTGGCGACAGTTTGGTAAACGCTACTTCTGGCCGCATCTCTTATTAGGGATGGTCGCGGCGAGTTTAGGTTTGCCTGCGCTCAGCAATGCCGCCGAGCCGAATGCGCCCGCAAAAGCGACGACTCGCAACCACGAGCCTTCCGCCAAAGTTAACTTTAGTCAGTTGGCTTTGCTGGAAGCGAACACGCGCCGCCCGAACTCAAACTATTCCGTTGATTACTGGCATCAGCACGCAATTCGCACGGTAATCCGTCATCTTTCCTTTGCAATGGCGCCGCAAACGCTGCCTGTTGCCGAAGAATCTCTGCCTCTTCAGGCGCAACATCTTGCTTTACTAGATACGCTCAGCGCGCTGCTGACTCAGGAAGGCACGCCGTCTGAAAATGATTATCGCATTGATTATGCGCATTTTACCCCGCAAACAACATTTAGCACGCCCGTCTGGATAAGCCTGGCGCAAGGCATCCGTGCAGGCCCTCAACGCTTCAGCTAACAACAATAAACCTTTACTTCATTTTATTAACTCCGCAACGCGGGGCGTTTGAGATTTTATTATGCTAATCAAATTATTAACTAAAGTTTTCGGTAGTCGTAACGATCGTACCCTGCGCCGGATGCGCAAAGTCGTCAATGTCATCAATGCCATGGAACCGGAGATGGAAAAACTCTCCGACGAAGAGTTGAAGGGAAAAACCGCAGAGTTTCGCGCGCGCCTGGAAAAAGGCGAAGTGCTGGAAAATCTGATCCCGGAAGCCTTCGCAGTCGTTCGTGAAGCAAGTAAGCGCGTCTTTGGTATGCGTCACTTCGATGTACAGTTGCTCGGCGGTATGGTTCTTAATGAACGTTGCATCGCGGAAATGCGTACTGGTGAAGGTAAAACCCTGACCGCAACGCTGCCTGCTTACCTGAACGCATTAACCGGTAAAGGTGTGCACGTTGTTACCGTCAACGACTATCTGGCGCAACGTGACGCTGAAAACAACCGTCCGCTGTTTGAATTCCTCGGCCTGACTGTCGGCGTCAACCTGCCGGGAATGCCTGCGCCGGCAAAGCGTGAAGCCT
Source organism: Escherichia sp. MOD1-EC6475 (assembly GCF_003046645.1). Taxonomy (NCBI): domain Bacteria; kingdom Pseudomonadati; phylum Pseudomonadota; class Gammaproteobacteria; order Enterobacterales; family Enterobacteriaceae; genus Escherichia; species Escherichia sp. MOD1-EC6475. Next base: position 47,769 of record NZ_PZKQ01000043.1, read on the forward strand.
ATGCGGCTGACATCACTTACGGTACGAACAACGAATACGGCTTCGACTACCTGCGCGACAACATGGCATTCAGCCCTGAAGAACGTGTACAGCGTAAACTGCACTATGCGCTGGTGGACGAAGTGGACTCCATCCTGATCGATGAAGCACGTACGCCGCTGATCATTTCCGGCCCGGCTGAAGACAGCTCGGAAATGTATAAGCGAGTGAACAAAATCATTCCGCACCTGATCCGTCAGGAAAAAGAAGACTCCGAAACCTTCCAGGGCGAAGGCCACTTCTCGGTTGATGAAAAATCTCGCCAGGTGAACCTGACCGAACGTGGTTTGGTACTGATTGAAGAACTGCTGGTGAAAGAAGGCATCATGGCGGAAGGTGAGTCACTGTACTCTCCGGCCAACATCATGCTGATGCACCACGTAACGGCGGCGCTGCGCGCTCATGCACTGTTTACCCGCGACGTCGATTACATCGTTAAAGATGGCGAAGTTATCATCGTTGACGAACACACCGGTCGTACCATGCAGGGGCGTCGCTGGTCCGATGGTCTGCACCAGGCTGTTGAAGCCAAAGAAGGTGTGCAGATCCAGAATGAAAACCAGACGCTGGCTTCTATCACCTTCCAGAACTACTTCCGCCTGTATGAAAAACTGGCGGGGATGACCGGTACTGCTGATACCGAAGCATTCGAATTCAGCTCCATCTACAAGCTGGATACCGTCGTTGTTCCGACCAACCGTCCAATGATTCGTAAAGATCTGCCGGACCTGGTCTACATGACTGAAGCGGAAAAAATTCAGGCGATCATTGAAGATATCAAAGAACGTACTGCGAAAGGCCAGCCGGTGCTGGTGGGTACTATTTCCATTGAAAAATCGGAGCTGGTGTCAAACGAGCTGACTAAAGCCGGTATCAAACACAACGTCCTGAACGCCAAATTCCACGCCAACGAAGCGGCGATTGTTGCTCAGGCAGGTTATCCGGCAGCAGTGACTATCGCGACCAACATGGCGGGTCGTGGTACTGACATTGTGCTCGGTGGTAGCTGGCAGGCAGAAGTTGCCGCGCTGGAAAACCCGACCGCAGAGCAAATTGAAAAAATCAAAGCCGACTGGCAGGTACGTCACGACGCGGTACTGGCGGCAGGTGGTCTGCATATCATCGGCACCGAACGTCACGAATCTCGTCGTATCGATAACCAGCTGCGCGGTCGTTCTGGTCGTCAGGGGGATGCCGGTTCTTCCCGTTTCTACCTGTCGATGGAAGATGCGCTGATGCGTATTTTCGCCTCTGATCGCGTTTCCGGCATGATGCGTAAACTCGGGATGAAACCAGGCGAAGCCATTGAGCACCCGTGGGTGACCAAAGCGATTGCTAACGCCCAGCGTAAAGTTGAAAGCCGTAACTTCGATATTCGTAAGCAACTGCTGGAATATGATGACGTGGCTAACGACCAGCGTCGCGCCATTTACTCCCAGCGTAACGAACTGCTGGATGTCAGCGATGTGAGCGAAACCATCAACAGCATTCGTGAAGATGTGTTCAAAGCGACCATCGATGCCTACATTCCGCCACAGTCACTGGAAGAAATGTGGGATATTCCGGGTCTGCAGGAACGTCTGAAAAACGATTTCGACCTCGATTTGCCGATTGCCGAGTGGCTGGACAAAGAGCCTGAACTGCATGAAGAGACGCTGCGTGAACGTATTCTGACGCAATCCATTGAAGTGTATCAGCGTAAAGAAGAAGTGGTTGGCGCTGAGATGATGCGTCACTTCGAGAAAGGCGTGATGTTGCAAACGCTCGACTCCCTGTGGAAAGAGCACCTGGCGGCGATGGACTATCTGCGTCAGGGTATCCACCTGCGTGGCTATGCGCAGAAAGATCCGAAGCAGGAATACAAACGTGAATCGTTCTCCATGTTTGCAGCGATGCTGGAATCGCTGAAATATGAAGTTATCAGCACGCTGAGCAAAGTCCAGGTGCGTATGCCGGAAGAAGTTGAAGAGCTGGAACAACAGCGTCGTATGGAAGCCGAGCGTTTAGCGCAAATGCAGCAGCTTAGCCATCAGGATGACGACTCTGCAGCCGCAGCTGCGCTGGCGGCGCAAACTGGCGAGCGCAAAGTAGGACGTAACGATCCTTGCCCGTGCGGTTCTGGTAAAAAATATAAGCAGTGCCATGGTCGCCTGCAATAAAAGCTAACAGTTGACATAAAAGGCGCAGGATTCTGCGCCTTTTTTATAGGTTTAAGACAATGAAAAAGCTGCAAATTGCGGTGGGTATCATTCGCAATAAAAACAACGAAATTTTTATTACTCGTCGCGCCGCAGATGCGCACATGGCGAATAAGCTGGAGTTTCCTGGCGGTAAAATTGAAATGGGCGAAACACCGGAACAAGCGGTGGTGCGTGAACTTCAGGAAGAAGTCGGGATTACCCCACAACATTTTTCGCTATTTGAAAAACTGGAATATGAATTCCCGGACAGGCATATCACTCTGTGGTTCTGGCTGGTCGAAGGTTGGGAAGGGGAGCCGTGGGGTAAAGAAGGGCAACCCGGTGAGTGGATGTCGCTAGTCGGTCTTAATGCCGATGATTTTCCTCCAGCCAATGAACCGGTAATTGCGAAGCTTAAGCGTCTGTAGGTCGGATAAGGCGTCACGCCGCATCCGACATTTGCACAAGATGCCTGATGCGACGCTGGCGCGTCTTATCAGGCCTACGCAGTTTGTTAACTCGTTGATAAATTAGGCTTTGTAGGTCGGATAAGGCGTTTACGCCGCATCCGACATTTGCGCAAGATGCCTGATGCGACGCTGGCGCGTCTTATCAGGCCTACGTGCGGCATCAGACAAAATGTTACTGCTTTGGCTCTTCGCTCCAGTCATCACTCTCAGAAAGATCGCCGCTGCTGGGGATTCGTTTTTCTTCAGCAGCCCATTCTCCGAGGTCGATCAACTGACAACGTTTGCAACAAAATGGCCGAAACGGGCTGATTTCACCCCACACCACAGTTTTCCCGCAGGTTGGGCAATTCACCGTAATAGTTTCTGACATCGTAACTCCTTAGCAGCAAGCCAGTTCAAAATCCAGGCGCTCTGGCACCAGACCATTTTCACTGTCCAGCGGCATAAAACGAATCGCAAAACGGCTTTTATGACCGGAAATTTGCGGATAAAGCTGTGAATCAAGCGCCAGATTCAGCCGCAGCAGATCAGCGTCTTCGCCATTATCCTGATAAAAACCGTTCAGGCTGGTTTGTTTACGAAAAGGAGCCGACTGGCGAATCAGATCCAGCACCATGGTAAGTGCCTGGGTGAGCGGGTCCAGGCTGGCAATCCAGGTTTCTACCTGGCTGTCACGCTGTGACTGGGGTAAATGTAGCCAAATATGCAAAGTGGGCAAATCAAAGCTACAACAGCCGCCAGGTATGCTCAGACGCTGACGCACTAAGGCAATCAGCCTGTCTTCACGCAGAAATTGCCCGATACGCGGCGCAGAAATCAACACGCTACCCGCTGCTTTTAACTGCTGAATTAATGCTTCAATACGGCTCTGATCAACGCCTGGCACGCCAATCCAGGTCTGGAGTTTACGTTGCTGGCGGTCAAGCTCTTTCAATAGCTCAGTGCGCACTTCTCCGCGCTCGAAAACATCCAGCAATTCACTGACATTACGGAAGAAATGCAGAGCGCCAGCGTAGTCAACGATGGGTAAATTTACGGTGAGTTGTTGAATTAAAAACTCAATGCGCAGCCATGTACGCATTTTTTCATTTAGTGGATGTTCAAAAAGGACCTGGGTCTGCATTACGGTTTTTCCTGTGAGACAAACTGCGACGCAAGCTGCAAATAGTGTGCGTGCAGGCGGGCAACATCCGATGCAATAGCATCCGGTGCGCCGTTATTATCAATGACGTCATCTGCCACGGCAAGACGGGCTTCGCGCGTTGCCTGGGCAGCAAGAATTTGTTCGACATGCTCGCGAGTAACATCATCGCGCTGCATGGTACGCTTAAGTTGCGTTTCTGGGCTGACATCCACCACCAGCACACGATTCGCTTTTTTATACAGTGAGTTTTCTACCAGCAATGGCACAACCCACAGTATATAGGGGGAAGTTGCCTGCTGGATCTGACGTTGCGTCTCCTGCTGAATCAGCGGATGCAGCAGGGCGTTAAGCCAGTTTTTCTCTTCCGGGTTGGCGAAGATCCGCTCGCGCAAGACCCGGCGCTGCAATGAGCCATCAGCAGCAATCATGTCAGCGCCAAAGTGTTCAGCAATGGCACGTAGCGCAGGTGCACCTGGTTCAACCACCTGACGCGCAATAATATCGGCATCAATGACGTTAATTCCGAGGTCTGCAAACGCATTTGCAACGGTACTCTTGCCACTGCCAATGCCTCCCGTTAAGGCAACTATATACCTCATAATTTATATTCCCGGGAATTCATCATGATTATCAAAACGTTAAAAATGAGCGTACAAAAGCGAAATTGATGGAACGTTCGCTCATTATTTACCAGGTAAATTTATGGGATTGTAGCGTAAAAAAAGACAATTTCGCAGTCTTGCGCCACATCGATTAGTGCGTATGATAGCGTCACTGGAGTTGCGCTCTTATCCTTATAGCCATTAACCCCAGGAATCCGCACATGCGTATTGAAGAAGATCTGAAGTTAGGTTTTAAAGACGTCCTCATCCGTCCTAAACGTTCTACTCTTAAAAGTCGTTCCGATGTTGAACTGGAGCGTCAATTCACCTTCAAACATTCAGGTCAGAGCTGGTCCGGCGTGCCGATTATCGCCGCGAATATGGACACCGTAGGCACTTTTTCCATGGCCTCTGCGCTGGCTTCTTTTGATATTCTTACCGCTGTGCATAAACACTATTCTGTCGAAGAGTGGCAAGCGTTTATCAACAATTCTTCCGGTGATGTGCTGAAACATGTGATGGTTTCTACCGGCACGTCTGATGCGGATTTCGAAAAAACCAAACAAATTCTCGACCTAAACCCGGCATTAAACTTCGTTTGTATTGACGTGGCGAATGGTTATTCCGAACACTTCGTGCAGTTCGTTGCGAAAGCGCGTGAAGCGTGGCCGACCAAAACCATTTGTGCTGGCAACGTAGTGACTGGTGAAATGTGTGAGGAGCTTATCCTCTCCGGTGCCGATATCGTTAAAGTTGGTATTGGCCCAGGTTCTGTCTGTACAACTCGCGTCAAAACAGGCGTCGGTTATCCGCAACTTTCTGCGGTAATCGAATGTGCCGATGCTGCGCACGGTCTGGGCGGGATGATCGTCAGCGATGGTGGCTGCACCACACCGGGCGATGTCGCGAAAGCCTTTGGCGGCGGTGCTGATTTCGTGATGCTCGGCGGTATGCTGGCAGGCCACGAAGAGAGTGGTGGTCGCATTGTAGAAGAGAACGGCGAGAAATTTATGCTGTTCTACGGCATGAGCTCCGAGTCTGCGATGAAACGCCACGTTGGCGGCGTTGCGGAATATCGCGCTGCAGAAGGTAAAACCGTTAAGCTGCCGCTGCGTGGTCCGGTTGAAAATACCGCGCGTGATATTTTAGGCGGTCTGCGTTCAGCTTGTACATACGTTGGGGCTTCACGCCTGAAAGAGCTGACCAAGCGCACCACGTTTATCCGTGTGCAGGAACAAGAAAACCGCATCTTCAATAACCTGTAATCTCCCAATGCTGGCGTGGATCACCACGCCAGCGTTATCCCATCCCACTCATCGCATCGCCTAAATGGAAAATTGGCAGATACATTGCCACCACCAGCGTACCGATAATTCCTCCTGTAATGACCAGCAACGCCGGTTCCAGTAAGGCTGCAAGATTATCTGCCAGCGCCATTGTGTTATCCCGATGATGATGGGCGAGGTTGTCTAACATGAGATCCAGCGAGCCGGATGCCTCTCCTGTTCTCACTAATTGCAAACAGAGTGGGCTAAACTCACCGGCATTTTTTAGCGCCAGCCAGATGGGCTGACCGTTACTGATATCGTGCTGGATTTGTGTCAGAAGTTGCACCCAGTACGGGCAGCGCATTGTTTCTCTGACGCTCTCAACCCCTTGTAAAAAAGTAATTCCTGCACTTTGTGTCAGCGCCAGAATCGTAAAAATCTGCGTGAGTTTTTGTCCCCGCATCAGGGAACCCATAATTGGGATGCGTAACAGCAATTTCTGTCGCACGATAAGCCAGGTCGGACGGCGCATCAGCAACTTATTGGCTATCGCCAGCAGAAAGCCGAACAACACCAGCAACCAGCCCCATTCACTACTAAAGTCTGCCAGCGTCATGATCCCCTGCGTTAGCGCCGGTAGTGGGGTATTAAAGGTCTTATAGATAGCGGCAAACTCCGGCAGAACAAAATGCAGCATTGCCATAACCACCATGATTGCCATCGCTAAAATGATGATGGGATAACGCAACGCTGATTTCACTTTGTCGGTCAACTGACGTTGGGCTTTTTGCTGGCGCGCCAGTTCAAAGCAGCATTCATCCAGCTTACCGGTCAGTTCACCCGTACGGATCATCGCCTGATAGAGCGGTGGGAAAACCTCTGACCAGGGTAATAAGGCATTGGAAAAGGCAACGCCCTGTTCGAGATCGTGCGCCAGCGATTGCAGCAATACTTGCCATTGCTTACAGGGATGCTGTTCCGCCAGCAGCGCCAGCCCTTCAGAAAGGGTTAAGCCGGCTTTGAGTAGCGTCGCCAGTTGATGAATGACTTCCGCGCTTTTATCTCCTCGCCACTGTGCAGGATTGATGGCGATTCGCTTCAGACGCAGTGGGGTAACCGTCTGTTGCTGTAGCGCAAAAATCAACAAAGTACGGCTTTCTGCCCATAGCATCCCATCTTGCATATTGCCGTCGCCGGTTATGCCATGCCAGCGCCAGAGTTGCTTACTCGCCATGCGGCATCCCCAATACGCGGATTAACTCTTCAAAGGTGGTTAAGCCTTGCTCCACGGCCAGGCAGCCGTTTTCAAAAAGCGTGCGCATTCCCGCCTGTCGGGCGTGCGTTTCCAGCGATTCAACGTCGGTATTAGCGGAAATAAGCTGACGTATGACCGGTGTTATAGGCAGAACTTCAAACAAGGCCGTGCGACCATAAAAACCGTGGTAGCAGTGTCTACAACCGGGTGCTTGCCAGCGGGGCAGCGGCGATGTCCATACATTGTCGGGAATATGGATGGGTTCCCCTTGCTGCAGGCGACAATGCGGGCAAAGTTTGCGTACCAGCCGCTGGGCTATCACCAGCGTGAGCGCCGATGAAAGCATCCAGCGAGCAACGCCCATTTGCTGTAAACGCACCAGCGTTTCGCAGGTGGAATTAGTGTGCAGCGTGGACAATACCAGATGACCCGTTTGCGCGGCTTTAATGGCGATTTCTGCCGTTTCGCCATCGCGGATCTCTCCGATCATGATGACATCGGGATCCTGGCGTAATAACGCGCGCAAAACGCCCTGAAAGGTAAGACCGGCACGTGGATGGATTTGCGTCTGGTTTAGCCCGGCGATGGGGATCTCAACCGGATCTTCGACGCTACAAATATTAATATCAGCGGTATTCAGCGTTTGCAGGGCGCTATAAAGCGTGACGGTTTTTCCGCTTCCGGTTGGCCCAGTTACCAGCACCAGTCCTTGTGGTTGCTGTAGGGCATGAGCAAAGTCCGCCAGTTGTAACGGCTGCATTCCCAGCGTGTTGACATCCAGCGCCTGGTTTACCTGCTGTAACAACCGTAATACCACCTTTTCACCGCCCCGACATGGCAAGGTTGCAATACGAAATGAGACGGCGTTCCCTGCCAGTTCGACAGTGAATTGCCCGTCCTGCGGCAGGCGATGTTCCGCAATATCCAGGCTTCCCAGTACTTTTAATCTGGCGGTTAATGCGGCTCCGGCATCCCGTGGAACATCTGGTAAAGGATGCAGCACGCCGTCGATACGCAAGCGGATACGGTAGGCGCTGTTCGCTGGTTCGATATGAATATCAGACGCGCGTTGTTCCAGCGCAGATTGTAACGTTTGGGTCAGCAACTCTGCCTTGAGCTGATGTTTCTCCTGAACGGTTACGGGCAACGTTTGTTGTGAGCGGCTGGCATGGCCTTCCATTTGCTGGCGCGTCCAGCAGGTGATCTCAATGCGTTTAGTGGTGGCAAAATGTAAGGCATCGAGGAATTCATGCGAAGGCGCATCGACTACCGCAACATGAACCACCTCTTCGCTGGCATCCAGCAAAACTCCCTGATAACGCAGACACAGGGCGGTGAGCTGTGAAATATTCATTGCCGCTCCTTAGTTTGCGTCATCAAAGCGGAAGACATCTTCGCAGGCTTGCTGCAATGCGCTGTCACTTTGAATATTGCAGTTGCGCGTCCAGCCGGTGACGCCGTTTGCGTTATCCCAACCCGGTGTCATGATGACGTTTAAACCATTAAGACTTTCTTGCCCGGTCAGCGACACCACGCCCTTCGCCACGCTCATGGCAGAGACATAGCGAGTGGTGGTGGGCGAGGGGATACCATTGCTACCGCCGTCACAGGTGTCTAATCCACCATGTTCCAGCGCGCACAATTCTACGGCAGTACGGTAAGGCACAAAGGTTTGTAGCATGTCGGTGAGTGCTGCTTTGCGCAGGTAGTTCTGATAAGCGGGAATGCCGATGGCGCTTAAAATGGCAATGATGCCAATAACCACCATCAGTTCGATAAGTGTAAAACCGCGTTGCTTGTCCATCTGTTTCGCTCCTTGATTTCGTTGGCGCTACTTTGGCAAACGCCATCGGTACAGGCGAGGGGCAAAAAACGAAACGGGAAGGTGGCTTCCGGGGTTTTTTATTACGTTGCAGCGAAAGACAAGAAATTTGCGAGGCGTTACGAAGAAAGTTGGGGAAGGGAAGATTATCCGCCCGCTACGGAGCGGATAAATCTGTCAGGAATTAGCGAAAACGCATTGAGAGATCGAGTGCCTGTACGTGTTTAGTTAGTGCACCGACGGAGATAAAGTCCACGCCCGTTTCGGCAAATTCGCGCAGTGTTTTGTCGGTGACGTTGCCAGACACTTCCAGTAGCGCCTTGCCGTTGGTGCGTTTGACGGCTTCGCGCATCTGTTCTGTTTCGAAGTTATCCAGCATGATGATATCGGCACCTGCTTTCAGGGCTTCATCAAGTTCTTCCAGATTTTCTACTTCGACTTCTACTGGCGCATCAGGGTGCAGCCAGGACGCTTTTTCGACCGCCTGACGCACTGAGCCGGAGGCAATAATATGGTTTTCTTTGATCAGGAAGGCGTCAGAAAGCCCCAGACGGTGATTCGCTCCGCCGCCGCAAAGTACCGCGTATTTCAGAGCCGAACGCAGACCCGGCAAGGTTTTGCGCGTATCCAACAACTGCGTGTTGGTGCCTTCCAGTAATTCGACATAGTGGCGAACCTTACTGGCAACCCCGGAAAGAGTTTGCACAAAATTGAGCGCCGTGCGTTCGCCCGTTAACAGCACGCGGGATGGGCCTTCAAGTTCGAACAAGGGTTGATTGGCGTGGATGATATCGCCGTCATCCACATGCCAGATAATGGTGACATCGTCGCCTGCCAGTTGAATAAACACCTCTTCAACCCAGCGTTTGCCGCAAAATACGCCATTTTCGCGGGTGATCACCGTGGCATGAGAGCGAGAATTTTCCGGTAAAAGTTTTGCCGTAATGTCGTTGTTGGCATCAACTGTTCCGCCTAAATCTTCTCGCAGCGCCTGAGCCACCGCGCCGGGGATATCGAGATTAATGCGTTCCAGCAGCTCGTCACGTCGGGTGTCAGGGTTATAGCGGCGAGGCGGCATGTTAAAACTCCAGATAGCTAACGAATCATAAGGTAGAAACATGCTACTCTGAACCGGGTATTAGCACCACATATAAGGAGATCCTGCATGTTGTTAGAACAGGGGTGGCTGGTCGGCGCGCGCCGCGTTCCCTCACCACATTACGATTGCCGCCCGGATGACGAAACACCCACCCTGCTGGTGGTGCACAATATTAGCCTGCCGCCAGGTGAGTTTGGCGGTCCGTGGATTGATGCATTATTCACCGGAACTATTGATCCGCAGGCACATCCCTTCTTTGCTGAGATCGCCCATTTGCGCGTTTCCGCCCACTGTTTGATTCGCCGTGATGGTGAAATTGTCCAGTATGTTTCTTTCGATAAACGCGCCTGGCACGCGGGGATATCTCAGTATCAAGGTCGCGAACGCTGTAATGATTTTTCTATTGGGATTGAGCTGGAAGGCACCGACACGCTGGCTTATACCGATGCGCAGTATCAGCAACTGGCGGCGGTTACGCGGGCGCTGATTCATCGCTATCCAGATATCGCTAATAATATGGCGGGGCATTGCGATATTGCGCCGGATCGTAAAACCGATCCTGGTCCTGCATTTGATTGGGCACGGTTTCGTGCGCTGGTCAGCAAGGAGACAACATGACGCTATTCACAACCTTACTGGTGTTAATTTTTGAGCGCCTGTTTAAGTTGGGCGAGCACTGGCAGCTTGATCACCGTCTTGAAGCGTTCTTTCGGCGGGTGAAACATTTTTCGCTGGGGCGCACGTTAGGTATGACCATTATTGCGATGGGGGTGACTTTTTTGCTGTTGCGCGCGTTGCATGGATTATTGTTCAACGTCCCGACGCTGCTGGTATGGCTGTTGCTTGGTTTACTGTGTATTGGCGCGGGTAAAGTGCGTCTCCATTATCATGCATATCTGGCAGCCGCTTCACGTAACGATAGCCATGCCCGTTCCACAATGGCTGGCGAATTAACCATGATTCATGGTGTTCCTGCAGGTTGTGATGAACGTGAGTTCTTGCGCGAGCTGCAAAATGCACTGCTGTGGATCAATTTCCGTTTTTACCTTGCGCCGCTGTTCTGGTTGATTGTAGGGGGAACCTGGGGGCCAGTTACGCTGATGGGTTATGCGTTTTTGCGTGCATGGCAATACTGGCTGGCGCGTTACCAGACGCCGCATCATCGTTTACAGTCCGGTATTGATGCCGTGCTTCATGTGCTGGATTGGGTGCCGGTTCGCCTTGCGGGCGTGGTATATGCCTTGATCGGTCACGGTGAAAAAGCATTACCTGCCTGGTTTGCTTCGCTGGGTGATTTCCATACTTCGCAATATCAGGTGTTAACGCGTCTGGCGCAGTTCTCTCTGGCGCGTGAACCGCATATCGATAAGGTGGAGACGCCGAAAGCAGCGGTTTCAATGGCGAAGAAAACTTCGTTCGTGGTTGTGGTGGTGATTGCGCTACTGACGATTTACGGAGCGTTGGTGTAAAGATTGTAGCCCTCACCCAGCGCGGGTGAGGGCGTAGAGAGATTAATGCGCTTTTACGGCTTTTGCGGTTTTCTCTTTAAACAGATAGCCGATGCCTAACACGAGCAGCCATACCGGGATCAGGTAAACCGAAATCGCCATTCCCGGCGTCATCAGCATAATCACCAGAACCGCCGCCATAAACAGCAGGCAGATCCAGTTACCCAGCGGATAGAGCAGAGCAGGGAAACGGGTAGCCACACCTTGTGCTTGTTTGGCGCGACGGAATTTCATATGCGCAAGACTTATCATCGCCCAGTTGATTACCAGAGCGGAAACCACCAGCGCCATTAACAGTCCGAACGCGGACTCTGGGGCAAGGTAGTTAATCAGTACGCACAATGCCGTAACCAACGCAGAGACCAGAATGGTGTTTACCGGTACGCCGCGTTTATCGACGGAAGCGAGCATTTTCGGTGCGTTTCCTTGTTGTGCCAGACCGAAAAGCATACGGCTGTTGCAGTAGACGCAACTGTTGTAAACCGAAAGCGCCGCCGTCAACACCACGATATTCAGGGCGTTAGCGACAAAAGTATCGCCCAACTCGTGGAAGATCAGCACAAACGGACTGGTATCGGCGGTAACGCGCGTCCACGGCATCAGGGAGAGCAGAACGGCTAAGGAACCAATGTAGAAAATCAGGATGCGGTAGATAACCTGGTTAGTCGCTTTGGGAATACTTTGCTCCGGGTTATCTGCTTCTGCTGCGGTGATGCCTACCAGTTCCAGACCGCCGAACGAGAACATGATAATCGCCATCATCATCACCAGCCCGGTGAAGCCGTGCGGCAGGAAGCCACCTTGATCCCACAGGTTGCTAACGCTCGCCTGCGGGCCACCGTTGCCGCTGAACAGCAGCCAGCCACCGAAGATGATCATCGCCACCACCGCGATAACTTTGATAATGGCAAACCAGAACTCCATCTCGCCAAACACTTTAACGTTGGTCAGGTTGATGGCGTTGATCACCACAAAGAATACGGCGGCCGAAGCCCAGGTGGGGATTTCCGGATACCAGAACTGAATGTATTTGCCGACGGCAGTAAGCTCTGCCATGGCAACTAAAACGTACAGTACCCAGTAGTTCCAGCCAGAGGCGAAACCAGCAAAACTGCCCCAGTATTTATAAGCAAAGTGGCTGAAGGAGCCTGCTACCGGTTCTTCGACCACCATTTCACCTAACTGACGCATGATCAGAAAGGCGATAAAACCGGCAATAGCGTAACCCAGGATAATCCCTGGCCCTGCGGACTGTATTACGGAGGCGCTTCCCAGGAATAGTCCTGTCCCTATCGCGCCACCCAGCGCGATAAGCTGGATATGGCGGTTTTTAAGGCCGCGCTTTAGCTGCTCGCCGTGCTGTTGACCTTCCATCATGAAACCTCGTGCGGTGATTGTTTTTTTGATCTACGCAGTGATGCGTGTGTAAGTTTGCAATTCCGTTTGTTGTATTAATTTGTTTACATCAAAAACGTTTGAATTGTTACAAAGGGACTTCCGTCAGATCAAGAATAATGGTATGCGCCAGTGAATGCACTCGCTTTATGCCAGGTTGAAGATGAGTTGCCTAAAAAGAAATCGTTTGTAAAGGAAAGCCCCGAAACACCCCATCGCAATAAATGAATATAAATTCATTTTAATGGCATTAAAAATCGAAAAATTGGTAAGTGAATCGGTTCAATTTGGATTTTTATAGTTTAATAAACGTTAAAAAAACCATTGATCACGTAAAGTCTACATTTGTGCATAGTTACAACTTTGAAACGTCATATGTGTCAAGTTGTTAAAATGTGCACAGTTTCATGATTTCAATCAAAACCTGTATGGACATAAGGTGAATACTTTGTTACTTTAGCGTCACAGACATGAAATTGGTAAGACCAATTGACTTCGGCAAGTGGCTTAAGACAGGAACTCATGGCCTACAGCAAAATCCGCCAACCAAAACTCTCCGATGTGATTGAGCAGCAACTGGAGTTTTTGATCCTCGAAGGCACACTTCGTCCGGGCGAAAAACTCCCACCGGAACGCGAACTGGCGAAACAGTTCGACGTCTCCCGTCCCTCCTTGCGTGAGGCGATTCAACGTCTCGAAGCGAAGGGCTTGTTGCTTCGTCGCCAGGGTGGCGGCACTTTTGTCCAGAGCAGCCTCTGGCAAAGTTTCAGCGATCCGCTGGTGGAGCTGCTCTCCGACCATCCTGAATCACAGTATGACTTGCTCGAAACACGACACGCCCTGGAAGGTATCGCCGCTTATTACGCCGCGCTGCGTAGTACCGATGAAGACAAGGAACGCATCCGTGAACTCCATCACGCCATAGAGCTGGCGCAGCAGTCTGGCGATCTGGACGCGGAATCAAACGCCGTACTCCAGTATCAGATTGCCGTCACCGAAGCGGCCCACAATGTGGTTTTGCTTCATCTGCTAAGGTGTATGGAGCCGATGTTGGCTCAGAATGTCCGTCAGAACTTCGAATTGCTCTATTCGCGTCGCGAGATGCTGCCGCTGGTGAGTAGTCACCGCACCCGCATATTCGAAGCGATTATGGCCGGTAAGCCGGAAGAAGCGCGCGAAGCATCACATCGCCATCTGGCCTTTATCGAAGAAATTTTGCTCGACAGAAGCCGTGAAGAGAGTCGCCGTGAGCGTTCTCTGCGCCGTCTGGAGCAACGAAAGAATTAGTGATTTTTCTGGTGAAAATTAGCCAGAAGATGTTGTAAATCAAGCGCATATAAAAGCGCGGCAACTAAACGTAGAACCTGTCTTATTGAGCTTTCCGGCGAGAGTTCAATGGGACAGGTTCCAGAAAACTCAACGTTATTAGATAGATAAGGAATAACCCATGTCAGAACGTTTCCCAAATGACGTGGATCCGATCGAAACTCGCGACTGGCTCCAGGCGATCGAATCGGTCATCCGTGAAGAAGGTGTTGAGCGTGCTCAGTATCTGATCGACCAACTGCTTGCTGAAGCCCGCAAAGGCGGAGTCAACGTAGCCGCAGGCACCGGCGTCAGCAACTACATCAACACCATCCCCGTTGAAGAACAACCGGAGTATCCGGGTAATCTGGAACTGGAACGCCGTATTCGTTCAGCTATCCGCTGGAACGCCATCATGACGGTTCTGCGTGCATCCAAAAAAGATCTGGAACTGGGCGGCCACATGGCATCCTTCCAGTCTTCCGCAACCATTTATGATGTGTGCTTTAACCACTTCTTCCGTGCACGCAACGAGCAGGATGGCGGCGACCTGGTTTACTTCCAGGGTCACATCTCTCCGGGCGTTTACGCTCGTGCTTTCCTGGAAGGTCGTCTGACTCAGGAGCAGCTCGATAACTTCCGTCAGGAAGTTCACGGCAATGGCCTCTCTTCCTATCCGCACCCGAAACTGATGCCGGAATTCTGGCAGTTCCCGACCGTATCTATGGGTCTGGGACCGATTGGTGCTATTTACCAGGCTAAATTCCTGAAATATCTGGAACACCGTGGCCTGAAAGATACCTCTAAACAAACCGTTTACGCGTTCCTCGGCGACGGCGAAATGGACGAACCGGAATCCAAAGGTGCGATCACCATCGCTACCCGTGAAAAACTGGATAACCTGGTCTTCGTTATCAACTGTAACCTGCAGCGTCTTGACGGCCCGGTCACCGGTAACGGCAAGATCATCAACGAACTGGAAGGCATCTTCGAAGGTGCTGGCTGGAACGTGATCAAAGTGATGTGGGGTAGCCGTTGGGATGAACTGCTGCGTAAAGATACCAGCGGTAAACTGATCCAACTGATGAACGAAACCGTTGACGGCGACTACCAGACCTTCAAATCGAAAGATGGCGCGTACGTTCGTGAACACTTCTTCGGTAAATATCCTGAAACCGCAGCACTGGTTGCAGACTGGACTGACGAGCAGATCTGGGCACTGAACCGTGGCGGTCACGATCCGAAGAAAATCTACGCTGCATTCAAGAAAGCGCAGGAAACCAAAGGCAAAGCGACTGTAATCCTTGCTCATACCATTAAAGGTTACGGCATGGGAGACGCG
The DNA here is from genome assembly GCF_003046645.1 of Escherichia sp. MOD1-EC6475. Taxonomy (NCBI): domain Bacteria; kingdom Pseudomonadati; phylum Pseudomonadota; class Gammaproteobacteria; order Enterobacterales; family Enterobacteriaceae; genus Escherichia; species Escherichia sp. MOD1-EC6475. The sequence goes on from NZ_PZKQ01000043.1 coordinate 63,198, forward strand.
GCTGAAGGTAAAAACATCGCGCACCAGGTTAAGAAAATGAACATGGACGGCGTGCGTCACATCCGCGACCGTTTCAATGTGCCGGTGTCTGATGCAGATATCGAAAAACTGCCGTACATCACCTTCCCGGAAGGTTCTGAAGAGCATACCTATCTGCACGCTCAGCGTCAGAAACTGCACGGTTATCTGCCAAGCCGTCAGCCGAACTTCACCGAGAAGCTTGAGCTGCCGAGCCTGCAAGACTTCGGCGCGCTGCTGGAAGAGCAGAGCAAAGAGATCTCTACCACTATCGCTTTCGTTCGTGCCCTGAACGTGATGCTGAAGAACAAGTCGATCAAAGACCGCCTGGTGCCGATCATCGCCGACGAAGCGCGTACTTTCGGTATGGAAGGTCTGTTCCGTCAGATTGGTATCTACAGCCCGAACGGTCAGCAGTACACCCCGCAGGACCGCGAGCAGGTTGCTTACTATAAAGAAGACGAGAAAGGTCAGATTCTGCAGGAAGGGATCAACGAGCTGGGCGCAGGTTGTTCCTGGCTGGCAGCGGCGACCTCTTACAGCACCAACAACCTGCCGATGATTCCGTTCTACATCTATTACTCGATGTTCGGCTTCCAGCGTATCGGCGATCTGTGCTGGGCAGCTGGCGACCAGCAAGCGCGTGGCTTCCTGATCGGCGGTACTTCCGGTCGTACCACCCTGAACGGCGAAGGTCTGCAGCACGAAGATGGTCACAGCCACATTCAGTCGCTGACTATCCCGAACTGTATCTCTTACGACCCGGCTTACGCTTACGAAGTTGCTGTCATCATGCATGACGGTCTGGAGCGTATGTACGGTGAAAAACAAGAGAACGTTTACTACTACATCACTACGCTGAACGAAAACTACCACATGCCGGCAATGCCGGAAGGTGCTGAGGAAGGTATCCGTAAAGGTATCTACAAACTCGAAACCATTGAAGGTAGCAAAGGTAAAGTTCAGCTGCTGGGTTCCGGTTCTATTCTGCGTCACGTCCGTGAAGCAGCACAGATCCTGGCGAAAGATTACGGCGTAGGTTCTGACGTATATAGCGTGACCTCCTTCACCGAACTGGCGCGTGATGGTCAGGATTGTGAACGCTGGAACATGCTGCACCCGCTGGAAACTCCGCGCGTTCCGTACATTGCTCAGGTGATGAACGACGCTCCGGCAGTGGCATCTACCGACTATATGAAACTGTTCGCTGAGCAGGTTCGTACTTACGTACCGGCTGACGACTACCGCGTCCTGGGTACTGATGGCTTCGGTCGTTCCGACAGCCGTGAGAACCTGCGTCACCACTTCGAAGTTGATGCTTCCTATGTAGTGGTTGCGGCGCTGGGCGAACTGGCTAAACGTGGCGAAATCGATAAGAAAGTGGTTGCTGACGCAATCGCCAAATTCAACATCGATGCAGAAAAAGTTAACCCGCGTCTGGCGTAAGAGGTAAAAGAATAATGGCTATCGAAATCAAAGTACCGGACATCGGGGCTGATGAAGTTGAAATCACCGAGATCCTGGTCAAAGTGGGCGACAAAGTTGAAGCCGAACAGTCGCTGATCACCGTAGAAGGCGACAAAGCCTCTATGGAAGTTCCGTCTCCGCAGGCAGGTATTGTTAAAGAGATCAAAGTCTCTGTTGGCGATAAAACCCAGACCGGCGCACTGATTATGATTTTCGATTCCGCCGACGGTGCAGCTGACGCTGCACCTGCTCAGGCAGAAGAGAAGAAAGAAGCAGCTCCGGCAGCAGCACCAGCGGCAGCGGCGGCAAAAGACGTTAACGTTCCGGATATCGGCAGCGACGAAGTCGAAGTGACCGAAATCCTGGTGAAAGTGGGCGATAAAGTTGAAGCTGAACAGTCGCTGATCACCGTAGAAGGCGACAAGGCTTCTATGGAAGTTCCGGCGCCGTTTGCGGGCACCGTGAAAGAGATCAAAGTGAATGTTGGCGACAAAGTGTCCACCGGCTCGCTGATCATGATCTTCGAAGTTGCGGGTGAAGCAGGTGCGGCAGCTCCGGCTCCGGCGGCTAAACAGGAAGCAGCTCCGGCAGCAGCACCAGCGCCAGCGGCTGGCGTGAAAGAAGTTAACGTTCCGGATATCGGCGGTGACGAAGTTGAAGTGACCGAAGTGATGGTGAAAGTGGGCGACAAAGTTGCCGCTGAACAGTCACTGATCACCGTAGAAGGCGACAAAGCCTCTATGGAAGTTCCGGCTCCGTTTGCAGGTGTTGTGAAGGAACTGAAAGTCAACGTTGGCGATAAAGTGAAAACTGGCTCGCTGATTATGATCTTCGAAGTTGAAGGCGCAGCGCCTTCGGCGGCTCCGGCGAAACAGGAAGCGGCAGCGCCGGCTCCGGCAGCAAAAGCTGAAGCTCCGGCAGCAGCACCGGCTGCGAAAGCCGAAGGCAAATCTGAATTTGCTGAAAACGACGCTTACGTTCACGCGACTCCGCTGATCCGTCGTCTGGCACGCGAGTTTGGCGTTAACCTGGCGAAAGTGAAGGGCACAGGCCGTAAAGGTCGTATCCTGCGCGAAGACGTTCAGGCTTACGTGAAAGAAGCTATCAAACGTGCAGAAGCGGCTCCGGCGGCGACTGGCGGCGGTATCCCAGGCATGTTGCCGTGGCCGAAGGTGGACTTCAGCAAGTTTGGTGAAATCGAAGAAGTGGAACTGGGCCGTATCCAGAAAATCTCTGGCGCGAACCTGAGCCGTAACTGGGTGATGATCCCGCATGTTACTCACTTCGACAAAACCGATATCACCGAGCTGGAAGCGTTCCGTAAACAGCAGAACGAAGAAGCAGCGAAACGTAAGCTGGATGTGAAAATCACCCCGGTTGTCTTCATCATGAAAGCCGTTGCTGCGGCGCTTGAGCAGATGCCTCGCTTCAACAGTTCTCTGTCGGAAGACGGTCAGCGTCTGACCCTGAAGAAATACATCAACATCGGTGTGGCGGTGGATACCCCGAACGGTCTGGTTGTTCCGGTATTCAAAGACGTCAACAAGAAAGGCATCATCGAGCTGTCTCGCGAGCTGATGACCATTTCCAAGAAAGCGCGTGACGGTAAGCTGACTGCGGGCGAAATGCAGGGCGGTTGCTTCACCATCTCCAGTATCGGCGGCTTGGGTACTACCCACTTCGCGCCGATTGTGAACGCACCGGAAGTGGCTATCCTCGGCGTTTCCAAGTCCGCGATGGAGCCGGTGTGGAATGGTAAAGAGTTCGTGCCGCGTCTGATGCTGCCGATTTCTCTCTCCTTCGACCACCGCGTGATCGACGGTGCTGATGGTGCCCGTTTCATTACCATCATTAACAACACGCTGTCTGATATTCGCCGTCTGGTGATGTAAATAAAAGAGCCGGCCCAACGGCCGGCTTTTTTCTGGTAATCTCATGAATGTATTGAGATTATTAGCGAATAGACAAATCGGTTGCCGTTTGTTGTTTAAAAATTGTTAACAATTTTGTAAAATACCGACGGATAGAACGACCCGGTGGATAATGGGCGTCATAAAAAAAACGTCAGACCCGCCGGAGATAAATATATAGAGGTCATGATGAGTACTGAAATCAAAACTCAGGTCGTGGTACTTGGGGCAGGCCCCGCAGGTTACTCTGCTGCCTTCCGTTGCGCTGATTTAGGTCTGGAAACCGTAATCGTAGAACGCTACAACACCCTCGGCGGTGTTTGCCTGAACGTCGGCTGTATCCCTTCTAAAGCACTGCTGCACGTAGCAAAAGTTATCGAAGAAGCCAAAGCTCTGGCTGAACACGGTATCGTCTTCGGTGAACCGAAAACCGATATCGACAAGATTCGTACCTGGAAAGAGAAAGTGATCAATCAGCTGACCGGTGGTCTGGCTGGTATGGCGAAAGGCCGCAAAGTAAAAGTGGTCAACGGTCTGGGTAAATTCACCGGGGCAAACACCCTGGAAGTTGAAGGTGAGAACGGTAAAACCGTGATCAACTTCGACAACGCGATCATCGCAGCGGGTTCTCGCCCGATCCAACTGCCGTTTATTCCGCATGAAGATCCGCGTATCTGGGACTCCACTGACGCGCTGGAACTGAAAGAAGTACCAGAACGCCTGCTGGTTATGGGTGGCGGTATCATCGGTCTGGAAATGGGAACCGTATACCACGCGCTGGGTTCACAGATTGACGTGGTTGAAATGTTCGACCAGGTTATCCCGGCGGCTGACAAAGACATCGTTAAAGTCTTCACCAAACGTATCAGCAAGAAATTCAACCTGATGCTGGAAACCAAAGTCACTGCTGTTGAAGCGAAAGAAGACGGTATTTATGTGACGATGGAAGGCAAAAAAGCACCGGCTGAACCGCAGCGTTACGACGCCGTGCTGGTAGCGATTGGTCGTGTGCCGAACGGTAAAAACCTCGACGCAGGCAAAGCTGGCGTGGAAGTTGACGACCGTGGCTTCATCCGCGTTGATAAACAACTGCGTACCAACGTACCGCACATCTTTGCTATCGGCGATATCGTCGGTCAGCCGATGCTGGCACACAAAGGTGTTCACGAAGGTCACGTTGCTGCTGAAGTTATCGCCGGTAAGAAACACTACTTCGATCCGAAAGTTATCCCGTCTATCGCTTATACCGAACCAGAAGTTGCATGGGTGGGTCTGACCGAGAAAGAAGCGAAAGAGAAAGGCATCAGCTACGAAACCGCCACCTTCCCGTGGGCTGCTTCTGGTCGTGCTATCGCTTCCGACTGCGCAGACGGTATGACCAAACTGATTTTCGACAAAGAATCTCACCGTGTGATCGGTGGTGCAATTGTCGGTACTAACGGCGGCGAGCTGCTGGGTGAAATCGGTCTGGCAATCGAAATGGGTTGTGACGCGGAAGACATCGCGCTGACCATCCACGCGCACCCGACTCTGCACGAGTCTGTGGGGCTGGCGGCAGAAATATTCGAAGGTAGCATCACCGACCTGCCGAACCCGAAAGCGAAGAAGAAGTAATTCTTTGTGTGCCGGAACATCCGGCAAATTAAGAAGCGGCTATTCTGGCCGCTTCAGATTGTTGACAAAGTGCTCGTTGTCGATGCCGGATGCGGCGTAAACGCCTTATCCGGCCTACAAAATCATGCAAATTCAATACATTGCAGGTGCCGTGTAGGCCCGATAAGCTTGCGCATCGGGCGATTCGATGTTTGTCATCAGTCTTAAGCGGCTAACAACGCCGCTTTTTTTACGCCTGCAATTTACCTTTCCAGTCTTCTTGCTCCACGCTCAGACAACCGTTCACGTACCGCTGACCGTTGCTCGTTATTCAGCCTGGCAGTATGGTTACTGTCGTTTAGACGTTGCGGGCGGTTCTCCTGAACTTTCTCCCGAAAAACCTGACGTTGCTCAGGAGATGCCGATTGAATACGCTGGCGGGCGTTATCACGCTGTTGTTGGTTCAGTGGGCGTTGCTCAGGTGATGCAGACTGAATACGCTCACGCGCTGCCTCTCTTTGCTGCTGGTTCTGCGGGTTAGTCTGCATTTTCTCGCGTACCGCCTGGCGCTGTTCGGGTGACGCGGACTGAATACGCTGACGCGCCGCCTCTCTTTGCTGCTGGTTCTGCGGGTTAGTCTGCATTTTCTCGCGTACCGCCTGGCGCTGTTCGGGTGACGCGGACTGAATACGCTCACGCGCCGCCTCTCTTCGCTGCTGGTTCTGCGGGTTAGTTCGCATTTTCTCGCGTACCGCCTGGCGCTGCTCAGGTGACGCGGACTGATAACGCTGACGAGCGGCATCCTTTTGCTGCTGGGTCATTGGTTGGCGACGGCTGAAGTCGCGGAAGTCGTCATAGCTCCCATAGTGTTCAGCTTCATTAAACTGCTGTGCCGCTGCCTGACGTTGGGTAACTCGTGTAATGACTGGTGCGGCGCGTGTTCGTTGCTGAAACTGGCTTGCCGCAGCCTGACGCTGACTGTCGCGCGACGGTGCAGGTAGCGACGTGGCGCTCATGCCGCCACTGACATCGGTTTGATGAAACCGCTTTGCCATATCCCTGTCATGATAAGGCACACCATCTCGATAGTTTGGGTTGTGCCGCCATGCCATATTCTTATCAGTAAGATGCTCACCGGTGATGCGGTTGAAATTGTTGACGTCGATATTGATGTTGTCACCGTTGTGTTGCCAGCCGTTGCCGTCACGATGACCGCCATCGTGATGATAATCATCATCGTCATGATGATGATGGTCATGATCGTCGTCATCCCAGTCGATGCTGCTGAATAACGCGTATGTAGTGGCGACGCCCATGCTGTAGCCGAAACCGCGCACAAAGCTGTCAACAAACGGTTCTCCGGCTGGCGGCGGCAGGTAAACCGGCGGATACGCGGAATTGGCCCAGTTCCCGTAAACCACGGTCGGGTTATAGTTGGGAATATAAACCACATCCGGATTGGTTGGTTCGATAGTTATTACGGTTGGTGCAGGCTCTGCAATGACGGGGCTGGCTGTTGAAACGGTATTGGATGGTATGACGGGAGCCGTGACAGCCTGTTTTACCGGTACAGCTTTCTTCGTTGCCGTAATGACTTTCTGTTCGGTTGATGACTTCAGCGATCCGGTTTGTTGCGCCAGTTGACGCAAACGCTGTACCGAGTCCATTACATCCTGCGGCTGCGCCAGAAACGCATCGCCGAGGTTTTGTACCCACTGCGGGTTTTCGCCCATCAATGCCATCAGCTGTGGAAACGCCACCAGTGATTTGACGCTGGCATCCCACGGCTGGTCAGCTACTGCCTGAATAGCAGCGTCACCTTGTTTAAGTGGATTATCGTGCGACCATTGCACTGCTTGCGCAACGTTTGCCGGATAGGTTGATGCCATTAACACTTGTGAAAGCAGAGAATCGGGGTACAGCGCGACAGGCGCGACCCATTGATCAATTTGTGCAGTACTGAAGGTAGATTTGACGACGGCGGGCGTTACTGGCGGCGCGGAAACCGTTGCAGGAAGCGTAGCTGTAGTGACAACAGGCACAGTTTGCGCTTCTACAGGCGTTTCCACAGTGCGGCTTTTTACATACAAAGCACCGGAAGTGGCACAAAGCCCGGCACTGCAAATTAGCGCCAGCACATGGGGTTTAAACGGCAAAGTCATTTTCATAATTCGGATCTCAAGGAAATCGCAATGGTCGGCGAACTGCCACCCGCAGGTGCTGTGAATCCGAGTATAAAGAGGCGGTAGTTTAAATTTTGACTAATCTTGGGATTCGTTGAGAAAGGTGATTATCACTATGCGAATTAACGAAGTTTTTACGAAGGAAAACAATCTCTAGACCATCCTTAACGATTCAGCCACTTTTTTATGTTGCTTTTTTGTAAACAGATTAACACATCGTCAAAATCCTGCTATTCTGCCCGTTGCGGTACTGGGCATTTACCCTACAAACTGCTGTCTCACAGGAGCGTGAAGAGAATCGCCTGCCGCACTATGACAATGAGAGCGAGGAGAACCGTCGTGCTAGAAGAATACCGTAAGCACGTAGCTGAGCGTGCCGCTGAGGGGATTGCGCCCAAGCCCCTGGATGCAAACCAAATGGCCGCGCTTGTAGAGCTGCTGAAAAACCCGCCTGCGGGCGAAGAAGAATTCCTGTTAGATCTGTTAACCAACCGAGTTCCCCCTGGCGTCGATGAAGCCGCCTATGTAAAAGCTGGTTTCCTTGCTGCTGTCGCGAAAGGCGAAGCCAAATCCCCACTGTTGACTCCAGAAAAAGCCATTGAACTGCTGGGCACCATGCAGGGTGGTTACAACATTCATCCGCTGATCGATGCGCTGGACGATGCCAACTTGGCGCCAATTGCCGCCAAAGCACTGTCTCATACGCTGCTGATGTTCGATAACTTCTATGATGTAGAAGAAAAAGCCAAAGCAGGCAACAAATACGCGAAGCAGGTTATGCAGTCCTGGGCGGATGCCGAATGGTTCCTGAATCGCCCGGCGCTGGCTGAAAAATTGACCGTTACCGTCTTCAAAGTGACCGGTGAAACCAACACCGATGACCTCTCTCCGGCACCGGATGCATGGTCGCGTCCGGATATCCCACTGCACGCGCTGGCGATGCTGAAAAATGCCCGTGAAGGTATTGAGCCAGACCAGCCAGGCGTTGTTGGGCCGATCAAACAGATTGAAGCCCTGCAACAGAAAGGTTTCCCGCTGGCGTACGTCGGTGACGTTGTGGGCACGGGTTCTTCGCGTAAATCCGCCACTAACTCCGTACTGTGGTTTATGGGCGATGATATTCCGCATGTGCCAAACAAACGTGGCGGCGGTCTGTGCCTCGGCGGCAAAATTGCGCCAATCTTCTTTAACACTATGGAAGACGCTGGTGCACTGCCAATTGAAGTGGACGTCTCCAACCTGAATATGGGCGACGTAATTGACGTTTACCCGTACAAAGGTGAAGTGCGTAACCACGAAACCAACGAACTGCTGGCGACCTTCGAACTGAAAACCGACGTGCTGATTGATGAAGTGCGTGCGGGTGGTCGTATTCCGCTGATTATCGGTCGCGGTTTGACCACCAAAGCGCGTGAAGCACTTGGTCTGCCGCACAGCGATGTCTTCCGTCAGGCGAAAGATGTCGCTGAAAGCGATCGCGGCTTCTCGCTGGCGCAGAAAATGGTGGGTCGTGCCTGTGGCGTGAAAGGCATTCGTCCGGGCGCTTACTGTGAGCCGAAAATGACTTCGGTCGGTTCTCAGGACACCACCGGCCCAATGACCCGTGATGAACTGAAAGACCTGGCGTGCCTGGGCTTCTCGGCTGACCTGGTGATGCAGTCTTTCTGTCACACAGCGGCTTATCCGAAGCCGGTTGACGTTAACACACACCACACGCTGCCGGACTTCATTATGAACCGTGGCGGTGTGTCGCTGCGTCCGGGTGATGGCGTAATCCACTCCTGGCTGAACCGTATGCTGCTGCCGGATACCGTGGGTACTGGCGGTGACTCTCATACTCGTTTCCCGATTGGTATCTCCTTCCCGGCGGGTTCTGGTCTGGTGGCATTTGCTGCCGCGACTGGCGTTATGCCGCTGGATATGCCGGAATCCGTTCTGGTGCGCTTCAAAGGCAAAATGCAGCCGGGCATTACCCTGCGCGATCTGGTACACGCGATCCCGCTGTATGCGATCAAACAAGGTCTGCTGACCGTTGAGAAGAAAGGCAAGAAAAACATCTTCTCTGGTCGCATTCTGGAAATTGAAGGTCTGCCGGTTCTGAAAGTTGAGCAGGCATTTGAGCTGACCGATGCGTCCGCCGAGCGTTCCGCTGCCGGTTGTACCATTAAGCTGAACAAAGAGCCGATTATCGAATACCTGAACTCCAACATCGTTCTGCTGAAGTGGATGATCGCGGAAGGTTACGGCGATCGTCGTACCCTCGAACGTCGTATTCAGGGCATGGAAAAATGGCTGGCGGATCCTGAGCTGCTGGAAGCCGATGCGGATGCGGAATACGCGGCGGTGATCGACATCGATCTGGCTGATATTAAAGAGCCAATCCTGTGTGCACCGAACGACCCGGACGACGCACGTCCGCTGTCTGCGGTACAGGGTGAGAAGATCGACGAAGTGTTTATCGGTTCCTGCATGACCAACATCGGTCACTTCCGTGCCGCCGGTAAACTGCTGGATGCGCATAAAGGACAGTTGCCGACTCGCCTGTGGGTGGCACCGCCAACCCGTATGGACGCCGCGCAGCTGACAGAAGAAGGCTACTACAGCGTCTTCGGTAAGAGCGGCGCGCGTATTGAGATCCCTGGCTGTTCCCTGTGTATGGGTAACCAGGCGCGTGTGGCGGACGGTGCGACGGTGGTTTCCACCTCTACCCGTAACTTCCCGAACCGTCTGGGTACTGGCGCGAACGTCTTCCTGGCTTCTGCGGAGCTGGCCGCTGTCGCGGCACTTCTTGGCAAACTGCCAACGCCGGAGGAGTACCAGACCTACGTTGCGCAGGTAGATAAAACTGCCGTTGATACTTACCGTTATCTGAACTTCAACCAGCTTTCTCAGTACACCGAAAAAGCGGATGGGGTGATTTTCCAGACTGCGGTTTAAAAAGTCAGCGCACGCGCTGCGCATAAACGAGACAATGCCCGGAGAATGTGATTCCCGGGCATTTTTTTATTTCTAAACCATCGCCGTTCCGCTGTTTTTCTCCGGTAAGGCTGCGATAATTACATCAATGGCGCAATGCGATTTCGGCGCATTGCCGGGAGCAGAGGAACACACTATGGATTACGAATTTCTGCGCGATATTACCGGAGTGGTAAAGGTGCGTATGTCCATGGGGCATGAAGTGGTCGGGCACTGGTTTAATGAAGAGGTGAAAGAAAACCTGGCCTTGCTTGATGAAGTGAAAGACGCCGCGCGCACGCTCAAAGGTAGCGAACGTTCCTGGCAGCGGGCAGGGCATGAGTACACGCTATGGATGGACGGCGAAGAGGTGATGATTCGCGCCAATCAACTGGAATTCGCTGGCGATGAAATGGAAGAGGGGATGAACTACTACGACGAAGAAAGCCTGTCGCTGTGCGGCGTTGAGGATTTTCTTCAGGTGGTGGCGGCTTACCGCAATTTCGTGCAACAGAAGTAACTAAATCAGGCGGAGCCTCGGTGCTCCGCCTGAGCCGTTAAATAGCTGGCATATTGCGCCCGTAATAAATCTCGCGCATTTCTTTCCACAGCGCAGCGGTAATTTCTTTGCGCTCGCTGTCGGTCAAATCTTCCGGTTTGGTGTGGAACATGTAGTGCTTAAGGTCGAACTCTTTAAGCAACATCTTGGTATGGAAGATATTTTCCTGATAGACATTTACATCCACCATGTCATACAGCGCCTTCATATCCTCGGACATAAAGTTCTGAATCGAATTAATCTCATGGTCGATAAAGTGCTTCATGCCGTTGATGTCACGGGTAAAACCGCGCACGCGATAATCAATGGTTACGATATCAGACTCAAGCTGGTGGATCAGGTAATTCAGCGCCTTCAGCGGGGAAATCACGCCGCAGGTGGAGACTTCTATGTCGGCGCGGAAGGTACATAAACCGCCTTCAGGATGGCTTTCCGGGTAGGTATGTACGCAAATATGACTTTTATCGAGATGGGCAACCACGGCTTCTGGCAGCGGGCCGGGGTGTTCTGTTTTGTCGATAAGTTTCGGATCAACCGGCTCTTCGCTCACCAGAATAGTGACGCTGGCACCCTGTGGTTCGTAATCCTGGCGGGCGATGTTAAGAATATTGGCTCCGATAATGGAACAGGTTTCTGACAGGATTTCGGTCAGACGGTTGGCATTATAGAGTTCATCGATATAAGCAATATAACCGTCGCGCTCTTCGGCGGTTTTGGCGTAGCAGATATCGTAAATACAAAAACTCAGACTTTTGGTCAGATTATTAAAGCCATGCAGTTTCAGTTTTTTCAATTTCTTATCTTCTCCTTAGGACGGCTGTGAAGCCAGTGCGTCTTGCAGATACTGAGGTAAGGCAAAAGCTGCCGTATGGACTGCCGGGTTGTAATAACGGCATTTCAGGCCAGAAGCGAGAAAACGCGCCTGAATAATTTCGGTAGAGAGATGGCGTAAGGCGTCGTTATCTGTCGCCCATGCAAAGGTCATGATGCCGCCGTAATAGGTCGGGATCGCCGCCTGATAAAAGCCAACGTCGCTGAAGTAATGGCTGAGTTTGCGATGGCTGTCGATGGCCTCTTCCTGCTGTAAAAAGCAGACGCCGTTCTGCGCGACGAAAATACCGCCAGGATTCAGGCAGCGTTTGCAACCTTCATAAAATGCTGAGGTGAACAGGCTTTCGCCGGGACCGATAGGATCGGTGCAGTCGGAGATAATGACATCAAAGGTCTGGCTGGTTTGATTAACGAAATTGACGCCATCGTCGATCACCAGCTTAAAGCGCGGATCGTCGTAGCTACCGGCGTTATGGTTGGGTAGATACTGACGGCAGAACGATACGACACCCGCATCGATTTCCACCATCGTGATTGACTCAACGTTTTTATGTCGGGTTACTTCACGCAGCATGGCACCGTCGCCGCCGCCGATAATCAGCACATGTTTCGCGTGACCGTGGGCCAGTAGCGGAACATGGGTCATCATCTCATGATAGATAAACTCGTCGCGCTCGGTGGTTTGTACTACGCCATCCAGCGCCATCACGCGACCAAATGCGGCGTTCTCAAAAATGATCAGATCCTGGTGATCGGTCTTTTCATGATACAGAACGTTATCTACAGCAAAGTACTGCCCAAACTGGTCGTGTAGCGTTTCATGCCACCGTTTTTTTTCGGCCATGGGTTGATACCTCCTTTGTTAACACCCGTAAAAAAAGGGCGCAACATAATAGCTAACATTGACCGCAGATGCACGGTCAATGTTTCTACAAAAAGGTATCAGGGATTATTTGACGTAGGCAAGCAGGCTTAAGGAATCGCGAGCCAGGGCTTTGCACTTTTTAGCGACGGGAATACCAATACCGCTGAGATCGCGGTAGCTGTCTTCACCGAGGGATTTCATGTCGAAGGTGTCGTAATTGCTGAGATCCCACTGGTTTTGCTGGGCGAAAAAGACCAGTGCGCGACGAATTTGCCCGTTAGGTAAGTTCTGGTAACCGCAATCGTTCTTCAGAAAAACAAAAACAGCCGTTAAATCGGCCATATCTTCGGCTTCAGACTCGCTGAGCGCGTAACTGTTTGTGCATACAGCCATCAGGCTGCCGAATAATACTGTTCTGAAAAACGTCTTCATTGCTTCTACCAGGACTTAAAGATGATAAACGTTAGCACACTGCGAGCGAGGCGACGACCATTATTGTGGATTAAATTGTGTCTGTGGCTTGACCTTCCTGTAAGGGGAAGGACTATGCTCAACGTTTGATTTTGTTTCGCCTGCTTAAGAATAAGGAAATAACTATGCAACGTCGTGATTTCTTAAAATATTCCGTCGCGCTGGGCGTGGCTTCGGCCTTGCCGTTGTGGAGCCGCACAGTATTTGCGGCGGATCGTCCAACGTTACCGATCCCTGATTTGCTCACGACCGATGCCCGTAATCGTATTCAGTTAACTATTGGCGCAGGCCAGTCCAGCTTTGCCGGAAAAACGGCGACCACCTGGGGTTACAGCGGCAATCTGCTGGGGCCAGCGGTGAAATTACAGCGCGGCAAAGCGGTAACGGTTGATATCTATAACCAACTGGCGGAAGAGACGACGTTGCACTGGCACGGGCTGGAAGTGCCGGGGGAAGTGGACGGCGGCCCGCAGGGGATTATTCCGCCTGGTGGTAAACGCACGGTGACGTTGAACGTCGATCAACCTGCCGCTACCTGCTGGTTCCATCCACATCAACACGGCAAGACCGGGCGACAGGTGGCGATGGGGCTGGCTGGGCTGGTGGTGATTGAAGATGACGAAATCCTGAAATTAATGCTGCCGAAACAGTGGGGTATCGATGATGTCCCGGTGATTGTTCAGGATAAAAAATTTAACGCTGACGGACAGATTGATTATCAACTGGATGTGATGACCGCCGCCGTGGGCTGGTTTGGCGATACGCTGCTGACCAACGGCGCTATCTACCCGCAACATGCTGCTCCGCGTGGCTGGCTGCGTCTGCGTTTGCTCAATGGCTGTAATGCCCGCTCGCTCAATTTCGCTACCAGCGACAATCGCCCGCTGTATGTGATTGCCAGCGACGGTGGTCTGCTGCCTGAACCGGTGAAGGTGAGCGAGCTGCCGGTGCTGATGGGTGAGCGTTTTGAAGTGCTGGTGGAGGTTAACGACAACAAACCGTTTGATCTGGTGACGCTACCGGTCAGCCAGATGGGGATGGCGATTGCGCCGTTTGACAAGCCGCATCCGGTAATGCGTATTCAGCCGATTGCCATTAGTGCTTCAGGTGCCTTACCTGAGGCGTTAAGTAGCCTGCCTGCTTTACCTTCGCTGGACGGATTAACGGTACGCAAACTGCAACTCTCTATGGATCCGATGCTCGATATGATGGGGATGCAGATGCTAATGGATAAATATGACGATCAGGCGATGGCCGGGATGGATCACAGCCAGATGATGGGGCATATGGGGCACGGCAATATGAATCATATGAACCACGGCGGGAAGTTCGATTTCCACCATGCCAATAAAATCAACGGTCAGGCGTTTGATATGAACAAGCCGATGTTTGCGGCGGCGAAAGGGCAGTACGAGCGTTGGGTTATTTCTGGCGTGGGTGACATGATGCTGCATCCGTTCCATATCCACGGTACGCAGTTCCGTATCTTGTCAGAAAATGGCAAACCGCCAGCGACGCATCGCGCAGGCTGGAAAGATACCGTTAAGGTGGAAGGTAATGTCAGCGAAGTGCTGGTGAAGTTTAATCATGATGCCCCGAAAGAACATGCTTATATGGCGCACTGCCATCTGCTGGAGCATGAAGATACGGGGATGATGTTAGGGTTTACGGTTTAATACCCTTTCCGGATGGCGGAGCCGCCATCCGGAATTACACATTACTTCACATCATCCGGCAGCGCATAAGCCACAATATAGTCGCCCATCTTCGTACCAAATGAACCGTGACCGCCTGCGGAGATCACCACATACTGCTTACCATTCACTTCATAGGTCATCGGTGTTGCCTGACCGCCCGCTGGTAGACGACCCTGCCACAGTTTTTCACCGTTGCTCATGTTGTAAGCGCGCAGGTAGTTATCTGCCGTAGCGGCAATAAACAGCACGTTACCCGCCGTGGAGATTGGTCCGCCAAGCATCGGCATACCCATGTTGAACGGCACCGGAACCGGCATCGGGAACGGCATACTGTCCTGCGGCGTACCAATACGTTTCTTCCACACCACTTCATTGGTTTTCAGATCCAGCGCCGAAATATAACCCCATGCTGGCTGTTTACACGGCAGACCAAATGGTGAAAGGAACGGATTGAGCGTGACGCCATACGGTACACCGTACTGCGGCTGAATACCGGATTCCGTACCCGTGCCTTTGGCATCTTTCGGTTGTTCCATTGGGTTGCCAGGGCCGCGCGGGATCAGTTTCGAAACAAATGGCAGCGCCATTGGGTTGGCAATTGCCACTTCACGATTCGGATCAACGGAAATCCCGCCCCATTCGAACATCCCCAGGTTACCCGGGAATACCAGCGTACCCTGTTCAGATGGTGGGGTGAAAATGCCTTCATAGCGCATCTGGTGGAACATCACGCGGCACACCAGTTGGTCAAACATGGTAGCGCCCCACATATCCGCGCCGCTCAAATCTTTCGTCGGACGGAAGCTCAGTTCAGAGAACGGTTGGGTCGGGGTAACGTAATCGCCTTTCGCTGCGCCTTGTGGAACCGGTTTTTCCGGAGCCGGAACCACCAGTTCACCATTACGACGATCGAGCACAAAAATGTTGCCGGTTTTCGCCGGAGCATAAATAACCGGCACCTTCTGACCATTAACGGTGATATCCGCCAGCGTCGGCTGTGCCGGAAGATCCATATCCCACAGGTCGTGGTGAACGGTCTGGTAGCTCCACGCCAGTTTCCCGGTAGTCGCATTTAGCGCCAGAATCGAGCTGGCATAACGTTCCTGTTCCGGAGTGCGGTTACCGCCCCAGATATCTGGTGTGGTCACGCCCATCGGCAGATACACCAGATCCAGCTTCGCGTCATAGGCCGCAGGTGCCCAGGAGTTTGGCGAGTTAAAAGTAAAGGTGTGTTCGTCAGAGGGGATCGCGTTCGGATCTTTCGCGCCCGGATCAAAGGCCCACAGCAGCTTCCCGGTGTTGACATCAAAACCACGGATCACGCCAGACGTTTCGCGGGTTGAGAAGTTGTCGGTGACTGAACCGGCCATTACGATGATTTTATCGGTGATAATCGGCGGCGAAGTCGGCTCATACAGACCCGGCTTCGTGTCCGGCATATTGCTTTGCAGGTTGAGCACGCCTTTATCGGCGAAGGTTTCGCACAGCTTGCCGTTTTCAGCATTAATCGCAATCAGGCGGCCATCATTCACCGGAAGAATGATACGACGCGGGCAATCCGCCATCACTTCCGGCGAAGCGGTTTCAGCTTTGGCTTCATGATAAGAGACGCCACGACAGGTTACGTGCTGGAAAGACTCGTTGGTTTTCAGCTCAGGATCGTAGTGCCATTTCTCTTTGCCGCTGGCGGCATCGAGTGCAAACAGGCGCTGGTGAGCGGTGCACAGGTAAAGCGTGTCGCCCACTTTAATTGGCGTCACTTCATTGGTGATTTCGCCCGGATCGTTCGGCTGTTTCACATCACCCGTGCGAAATACCCAGGCTTCTTTCAGGTTGTGGACGTTATCGGCGTTAATTTGTTTCAGAGGCGAAAAGCGTTGGCCTTCCTGATTGCGGCCATAGGCAGGCCAGTCCTGATCGGCAACGGGGGAGATGGCTTCTGCTGGTGTGGCATCGGCGCTTAAGGTGCCATTGATTTCCTGCGGATCGTTAAATCCCGCCCAGGTGAGGATACCGCCGCTAATCAGCAACGCCACTACCAGCGCGGCAACTGCGCCACTGGAAGGAATGACCAGGCGACGCCAGACAAACGGCAGGATCAGCCAGATGCCGAAGAAGACCAGAATATCGCTGCGCGGGGTCAGCGCCCAGAAATCAAAACCGACTTCCCAGACGCCCCAAATCATGGTGCCGAGCAGCAGAGCCGCGTACAGCCAAAGCGCGGCGCGTTTACTGCGCCACAGCATCCAGGCGACGCCGAGCATCACAAGGCCTGCAATAGGATAGTACCAGGAGCCGCCAATCGCGACCAGCCAGCCTCCGCCAATGAGAAGATACAGCCCGCAAAGAACTGCAAAAAGAGCTGTTAGCGTGACGAGTAATCGTCGCGAGCCGGTATTGTTAATTGCCATAAAGAAACACCATTTCAATTCATTAATATTTTAGTAGCAATTAATTATAGGTTTTAACATGTGTGATCGTCATCACAATTTGAGCTTTATTAACAGATTCCGCCAATGAATAGTTTTACTGGTATACTGCGTGTCTTGCGCTTTGCTGCGGTGCCGAAGCCAGCCCGTGCGAAGTGATTTGTTTTTAAATCATATGGTTAGAGATATGAAACATACTGTAGAAGTAATGATCCCCGAAGCGGAGATTAAAGCGCGTATCGCCGAACTGGGTCGTCAGATTACTGAGCGTTACAAAGACAGCGGCAGCGATATGGTGCTGGTAGGCCTGCTGCGTGGCTCATTTATGTTTATGGCGGACCTGTGCCGTGAAGTTCAGGTATCTCATGAAGTCGACTTTATGACCGCCTCCAGCTACGGTAGCGGCATGTCCACCACCCGTGATGTGAAAATCCTCAAAGATCTGGATGAAGATATCCGTGGCAAGGACGTGCTGATTGTTGAAGATATCATCGACTCGGGTAATACACTGTCGAAAGTGCGTGAAATCTTAAGCCTGCGCGAACCGAAGTCGCTGGCGATTTGTACGCTGCTGGATAAACCGTCCCGCCGTGAAGTGAACGTCCCGGTAGAATTTATCGGTTTCTCGATCCCGGATGAGTTTGTGGTGGGTTACGGTATTGATTACGCACAGCGTTACCGCCATCTGCCGTATATCGGCAAAGTGATTCTGCTGGACGAGTAAGTGCGGATTTGCCGGATGTGTTGCATCCGGCATAGCGAATTTATTTGTGGTTGATGTGCTTCAGCTTGAGGTTGGAAATCCCGTGGCGGTAACGTTGCTCCAGGGTTTCGCGGTTGGTGGCTGTGACATCCAGGTCACGCAGTAAGCCGTCGTGAATGCCGTAAGCCCAGCCGTGAATGGTGACTTTCTGCCCGCGTTTCCACGCTGATTGCATAATGGTGGAGTGACCCAG
Source organism: Escherichia sp. MOD1-EC6475 (assembly GCF_003046645.1). NCBI lineage: Bacteria > Pseudomonadati > Pseudomonadota > Gammaproteobacteria > Enterobacterales > Enterobacteriaceae > Escherichia > Escherichia sp. MOD1-EC6475. The sequence continues at coordinate 81,132 of NZ_PZKQ01000043.1, forward strand.
GTTATATACCTGTTCCATTACGTTCAGTTCGCACAGGGTATCCAGACGACGTTCCGGCGGCATTTCGCCGAGCAATGAGCTATGTTTGAACCAGATATCGCGGATGTGCAGCAGCCAGTTGTTGATAAGCCCCAGTTCCGGGTTTTCAACAGCAGCTTGCACGCCGCCGCAACCATAGTGGCCACAAATAATAATATGTTCAACTTCGAGAACATCCACTGCATACTGAACCACGGAGAGGCAGTTTAGATCGGTGTGAATGACCAGGTTAGCAACATTACGGTGAACAAAGAGTTCGCCCGGCTCAAGACCGGTTAAACGTTCTGCAGGAACGCGACTGTCGGAACATCCAATCCATAGAAAGCGCGGTTTTTGCGCTTGTGCCAGTTTCTCAAAAAACCCGGGATCCTCTTCCACCAGCATTTTTGACCATAGTGCATTATTGCTGATGAGTGTATCTATGTCTTTCATGGAGGTTAACGACCTGTAACCAAATAATTACGTTTGGCTAATATAGGGCAACTCCGGGACGATTTAAACCACAGATAAAGTGTAAGAACGTAAGGTAAGTAAAAATTTATGACCATTGCACTGGAACTTCAACAGCTTAAAAAAACCTATCCAGGCGGCGTTCAGGCGCTTCGTGGAATAGATTTGCAGGTCGAGGCGGGTGATTTTTATGCGCTTCTGGGGCCGAATGGGGCCGGGAAATCGACCACTATCGGTATTATCAGCTCGCTGGTAAATAAGACCTCCGGGCGCGTCAGCGTATTTGGTTACGATCTTGAAAAAGATGTCGTCAACGCCAAACGCCAGTTGGGGCTGGTGCCGCAGGAATTTAACTTCAACCCGTTTGAAACCGTACAGCAAATAGTGGTGAATCAGGCGGGGTACTACGGCGTAGAGCGCAAAGAAGCGTACATCCGCAGCGAAAAGTATCTTAAACAGCTCGATCTATGGGGAAAGCGTAACGAACGTGCGCGTATGTTATCTGGTGGGATGAAGCGCCGTTTAATGATCGCCCGTGCGTTAATGCATGAACCTAAACTGCTGATTCTTGACGAACCAACTGCAGGTGTGGATATCGAACTTCGCCGCTCAATGTGGGGCTTTTTGAAGGATTTAAACGACAAAGGCACCACCATCATTCTCACCACGCACTACCTGGAAGAAGCAGAAATGCTGTGCCGCAATATCGGCATTATTCAACACGGTGAGCTGGTGGAAAATACCTCGATGAAGGCGCTGCTGGCGAAGCTGAAATCGGAAACCTTTATTCTCGATCTGGCGCCGAAAAGCCCGTTGCCGAAACTCGATGGCTATCAGTATCGACTGGTAGATACCGCCACGCTTGAAGTTGAAGTGCTGCGTGAGCAGGGGATCAACAGTGTGTTTACGCAGTTAAGCGAGCAGGGCATTCAGGTATTAAGTATGCGTAACAAAGCCAACCGTCTGGAAGAGCTGTTTGTTTCACTGGTTAATGAAAAACAAGGAGATCGCGCATGATGCATCTTTACTGGGTGGCGCTAAAAAGCATCTGGGCGAAAGAAATTCATCGCTTTATGCGTATCTGGGTGCAGACGCTGGTGCCGCCGGTCATCACCATGACCCTTTACTTTATTATCTTCGGCAACCTGATTGGTTCTCGCATTGGTGATATGCATGGCTTCAGCTATATGCAGTTCATCGTACCGGGGCTGATCATGATGTCGGTGATCACCAATGCCTACGCCAACGTTGCATCATCATTTTTTGGTGCCAAGTTCCAGCGTAATATTGAAGAGTTGCTGGTAGCTCCGGTTCCAACGCACGTGATTATCGCCGGATATGTCGGTGGTGGTGTCGCGCGCGGGTTGTTTGTTGGCATTCTGGTGACGGCGATCTCGCTGTTCTTTGTGCCGTTTCAGGTGCATTCGTGGGTATTCGTTGCTTTAACGCTGGTGCTCACAGCTGTGTTGTTCTCCCTTGCGGGTTTGCTGAACGGTGTGTTTGCCAAAACATTCGATGACATCAGCCTGGTGCCAACCTTTGTGTTAACGCCACTCACGTATTTGGGCGGGGTCTTTTACTCCCTGACTTTGCTGCCGCCGTTCTGGCAGGGGCTGTCACACCTGAACCCAATCGTTTATATGATCAGTGGTTTCCGCTACGGCTTCCTCGGCATTAATGATGTGCCGCTGGTCACTACTTTTGGCGTACTGGTTGTTTTTATTATTGCGTTTTATCTGATCTGCTGGTCGCTGATCCAGCGTGGGCGCGGCTTGCGTAGCTAAGTCTATCTCCTCTCCTCCGGATACGGGGGAGGGGAGTTTTGACGGCTATCACCCTTTATCAACAATGGTCAGGGTAGACTGATTTTCGGCTAAGGAGGAAAGCGATGTTAGGTTGGGTTATTACCTGTCACGACGATAGGGCGCAAGAGATACTGGATGCGCTGGAAAAAAAACATGGCGCACTTATCCAGTGCCGGGCAGTGAATTTCTGGCGCGGGTTAAGTTCAAATATGCTTAGCCGCATGATGTGCGATGCTCTGCATGAAACTGATTCTGGCGATGGGGTGATTTTTTTAACCGATATAGCAGGCGCTGCACCTTATCGCGTTGCGTCGTTATTAAGCCACAAGCATTCTCGTTGCGAAGTCATTTCTGGGGTGACCTTACCGTTAATTGAGCAGATGCTCCCCTGTCGGGAGACAATGTCCAGTGCGGCATTTCGAGAGCATATCGTGGCATCAGGAGCACCAGAAGTCAGTAGCCTCTGGCATCAGCAACAAAAGAATCCCCCTTTTGTCCTCAAGCACAATTGGTTCGAGTATTAAATCGCATTCTGATTTTGCTACACTAACGGCGTTGTTTCTCGCCTGGTAGTTTCCTCATGATTAAAAAGATAATTATCCTGATGCTGCTGGTTTCATCAGCTGTCAGCGCAGCACTTCCCACGCGTTATATGCAAACCACTCAGGATGCGACTATCTGGGGAAAAATTGGCGACAACACGGTAACTGTCGGTAACATTCGTGCCGGGCAGATTATTTCGGTCATCCCAACCGCAGCCGATTATTATGAATTCAATTTTGGTTTTGGTAGGGTGTATATTGATAAAGGTCATCTTGAACCTGTACAAGGGCGGCAAAAAGTTGAAGATGGTCTGGGCGATCTGAATAAACCACTGAGCAACCAAAATCTTATTACCTGGAAAGATACGCCGGTATATAACGCGCCCGATGCAGGCAGTGCGCCATTTGGCGTGCTGGCCGATAACTTGCGTTATCCCATTATCAATAAATTGAAAGATCGCCTGAATCAAACCTGGTATCAAATTCGTATTGGCGAACGTCTGGCCTATATCAGTGCGCTGGATGCGCAGCAGGATAATGGTATTCCTGTATTGACCTACCATCATATTTTACGCGATGAAGAGAATACCCGTTTTCGCCATACTTCGACCACAACGTCGGTACGTGCATTCAATAACCAGATGACCTGGTTGCGCGACAGGGGATATACCACGTTGACCTTGTATCAACTGGAAGGATATCTGCGTAATTCGATGAATCTACCCGCTCGCGCGGTTGTGCTGACCTTTGATGATGGTTTGAAGTCGGTGAGTCGGTATGCATATCCCATTCTGAAAAAATACGGTATGAAGGCGACGGCATTTATTATTACCTCTCGCATCAAACGTCATCCACAGAAATGGAATCCGCAGTCATTACAGTTTATGAGTATTTCTGAACTGCATGATGTCAGCGATGTTTTTGATTTCCAGTCACATACCCATTTTTTACATCGGGTTGATGGTTATCGCCGACCCATATTACTTAGCCGCAGTGAGCATAATATTTTGTTTGATTTTGAACGTTCACGTCGGGCGCTGACGCAATTTAATCCGCATGTATTGTATCTTTCTTATCCGTTTGGCGGATTTAATGACAAAGCGGTTAAAGCGGCAAATGATGCCGGATTTCATCTGGCGGTGACGACCATGAAAGGTAAAGTTAAACCGGGGGATAATCCCTTGTTGCTAAAACGGCTTTATATCTTAAGAACGGATTCGCTGGAGACGATGTCGCGGCTGGTGAGTAACCAGCCGCAGGGGTGATTATCAGGCAACCTGAACCGGGATCGCTTTTGCGGTACGTTTCATTTCGTTGTCGCCTTCAAAGTAGGCGACGTTTGGCCGCCAGGTACGGGCTTCGGCATCTGGCATAGTGACGAAGCTGGCGATGATGACAATATCGCCGACGCTGGCGCAGTGAGCTGCCGCGCCGTTGACAGAAATAATTCTCGAACCGCGCTCTGCCGCGATGGCGTAGGTGGAGAAACGCTTGCCGTTGGTGACATTCCAGATATCAATGGCTTCGTTTTCGAGAATACCGGCTGCGTCAAGAAAATCCTGGTCAATGGCGCAAGAACCTTCATAGTGCAGGTCCGCATGAGTCACTTTCACGCGGTGGAGTTTGCCCTGCAGCATCGTGCGAATCATAACTTCTACCTTTCTACCCTGTCGTTAACGAAGCAGGCGGAGCCTGCTTTGAGAAAATTCTCACGCAGTATTGCCCGATTTTTGTTTAGTGTCTACTCATCTGACGGCATTTGCATCAGCAGTTTGCGTACCGCGCCGAAGCCCGCCATGCAACGCCTGTAACCGATTGAAATTTCTCTGAACGCTGCTCGGTAAACAACAAAGAGGCGGCTGACGACTGCGTGCCTTGACTGGATACTGCCTTCACGCAAGACAACACGGAAGGCAGGTAAGATGGACGCACCAAGTACCACGCCGCATGACGCGGTGTTTAAACAATTTTTAATGCATGCGGATACCGCTCGCGACTTCCTCGACATACACCTGCCTGAGGAATTGCGTGAGATCTGCGATCTCAACACGCTGCATCTGGAGTCGGGAAGTTTCATCGAAGAGAGCCTGAAAGGGCACAGCACCGACGTGCTCTATTCCGTGCAAATGCTGGGTAATCCCGGCTATCTGTATGTCGTGATTGAGCATCAAAGCAAGCCGGACAAAAAAATGGCCTTTCGTATGATGCGCTACTCTATTGCCGCCATGCACCGACATCTGGAGGCTGACCACGATAAGCTGCCGCTGGTGGTGCCGATTCTGTTTTATCAGGGCGAGGCCACACCTTACCCGCTCTCAATGTGCTGGTTTGATATGTTTTACTCACCGGAACTGGCGCGACGCGTCTACAACAACCCTTTCCCGCTGGTGGATATCACCATCACGCCGGATGACGAAATCATGCAGCACCGGCGGATTGCGATCCTCGAACTGCTGCAAAAACATATTCGCCAGCGCGACTTAATGTTATTGCTGGAGCAACTGGTCACGCTGATTGACGAAGGGTACACTAGCGGAAGTCAGTTAGTTGCCATGCAAAACTATATGCTGCAACGCGGTCATACTGAACAAGCGGATTTGTTTTACGGTGTGGTGAGAGACAGGGAATCGGGAGGGGAGTCTATGATGACGTTGGCGCAGTGGTTTGAAGAGAAGGGCATTGAGAAGGGCATTGAGAAGGGGATACAGCTGGGAAGACAGGAAGGGAGACAGGAGGCAAGACAAGAGGAAAGGCAGGAATTCGCCAAGCGTCTTTTGAGTAAAGGGATGTCTCGAGACGATGTTGCAGAAATGGCAAATTTACCTTTTGCTGAGGTTGATAAGCTGATTAACTAAGTTGCCTGCGATATGAATAATTGCTTACAGACGTCATCGCCATGACGTGGGCAAATGAATAACTGGCGCCATCAGCCGTAGCGCCAGTTAAATATTACGCCAGCTCGACCATTTTGTTGTCGATCAGGCGAGCGTCGCCAAGCCAGGCGGCTACCAGAATCACGGCGCGTTTACTGTTTTCAGTGACTTCCAGCAACGTGTCAGCATCACGAATCTGAATATCATCGGCGCGGAAACCTTTTTCATTCAGTTCTTGCCCTGCAATAGCAATAATCTCATCAAGATCCCGCTCTCCAGCCTGCAATTTGTCTGCAATCGAACATAAAACCTTGTACAGACCTGGCGCAATTTTGCGTTGTTCTGCCGTCAGATAACCGTTACGAGAACTGAGCGCCAGACCGTCTTTGGCGCGCATAATTGGCACACCGACAATCTCAATATCAAAGCCCATATCGGCAACCATTTTGCGGATCAGCGCCAGTTGCTGAAAATCTTTTTCACCGAAGCAGGCGATGTCCGGCTGGACCAGGTTGAACAGTTTGCTGACGATGGTCGAAACGCCGCGAAAATGTCCCGGACGGCTAGCGCCTTCCAGCATGGTGGACAGCCCCGGAACGTCAACATAGGTGTGGGTTTCTGTACCGTTCGGGTAGATCTCTTTTACTGATGGAGCGAAAACCAGATCCACTTTACGTTTGTTTAGCTTCTCGCAGTCTTCCTGCAAGGTGCGTGGATAGCGAGCCAGGTCTTCCGGGCGGTCGAATTGCATCGGGTTAACGAAAATACTGACGACGACCACATCGGCGCGGGCTTTGGCTTCATCGACCAGCTTCATATGGCCATCGTGCAGGTTACCCATGGTAGGCACCAGCGCCACGCGCTTGCCTTCCATACGCAGGCGGCGAATTTGCTGGCGCAGCAGCGGAAGGGTTTCGATAATTAACACAACGTGACTCCTTAATGGAAACTGTGTTCTTCGCCCGGGTAAACGCCGGACTCCACTTCAGCCATATACTGCCGTACAGCAGCGCGGATGTCGCCCGCTTCGGCAAGGAAATTTTTGGCGAATTTAGGGATGTGACCACCGGTTATGCCGAATGCGTCGTGCATCACGAGGATTTGTCCGTCGGTTACATTCCCCGCGCCAATACCGATAACCGGAATCGCCAGCGCCTCGGTAATACGTTTTGCCAGCTCAACCGGCACGCATTCCAGCACCAGCAATTGTGCGCCTGCGGCTTCTAACGCTAATGCGTCATTGAGTAAACGGTCGCCTGCATCGCCGCGCCCTTGCACTTTATAACCGCCGAAAATATTCACCGACTGCGGCGTTAAGCCCAAATGCCCACACACCGGAACGGCACGTTCGGTCAGCATTTGAACTGTTTCTACCAGCCAGGCACCGCCTTCGATTTTGACCATATTCGCACCCGCGCGCATGACAGTTGCGGCGTTTTCAAATGCTTGTTCAGGAGTGGCATAAGCCATAAATGGCAGGTCAGCCAGCAGCAGACAGTTTGGCGCACCGCGACGAACGGCGGCTGTGTGGTAGGCGATATCTTCCACAGTGACGGGGAGGGTAGAGTCATGTCCCTGAACCGTCATTCCAAGGGAATCACCCACCAGCATGACGTTAATTCCTTCATCGGCAAACAATTTTGCAAAGCTATAGTCGTAAGCAGTGATGGTGGCGAAGCGTTTTTTGTCCTGTTTACATTTTTGCAGCAGGGAAATGGTAGTCGGTTTCATAACGTGTCCTGATGGCTAATGTCAGATCTGTTGGCATTCTATCAGGCGGAGAAGGGGGGGCAATCGTTTTAGTGGGGCACATCGTCAGTTGCCTGAGGATGTGCCTTATGTGAATCAAGGGTAGGTGATCTGGAAAGTACTGGTCGCTTTAAATTCCCCTGGGGTAATCTGGTTACTCCCATCCTGCTTTAATGTTGCCTGGAAATGAAGGGGCTGGGAAGTTCCCCGATCCTTTTCAGGATAAATACCACCACTACTGTCAGTTTCAGATTCATAATCTTTGTAAACTGAACTATTGTTATTTGGTTCGAGAATAATTTTTTGTGAATGTACAGAGTTGGGTAAGCCTTCAATAAGAACGCCAACGCCCGTAGCACTATCTGAACTTGTTAATGTATTACCCAGCAACTGTCGATTTGAAATCCCAACTTTTGTCGATGTCATTTTTGCTTCAATGTTGCGTATGCGAATACAGTTTTGCAGAGAAATATCAAAGGGGACTGGCGACGCTGAATTTGAAGATATTTGTCCCGCAGTGTACTCCCCTAAATTAACCGTTGAACCACTGACGGTGGGGCCGGTAAGTACGGAAGTAAAACAGGTGGGCAACGTAATATGTAAATTTACCAGGTTAAAGTCGATGTAGATATAATCACTGCTGATATATTGTCCAGCACCATAGGATTTAAAACTATATAAATAATTTGAAGTGGTCTTTAATCCAACTTGCTGATTGGCCGTTGGGTTAAATGTTTGGTCAGTATAAAAATCAATAGTGAGATCCTGGACTATCCCGCCAATAGACCAGTATGTTCCTTCTTTATTGGCATAGTCATTGCAATATCTCCGGAGAGTAGAGTTGGTGATAGTGAAGCGGAAAACGTATGCGGTTTGGTCACCAATGTAAACTTCATTTATATTGGTTGTAGTATTCCAGGCAGACCAGACTCTTGATATTTTTAGTGTGTAATAGAGACCTGGAACGGTAGTTTCAAATAACTTGTGCCCACCATAACTTTTACCGGAATCAACCATCTTATGCTCAATTGTCATAGGTTCGCCACTAGCACGACCACTGGTATTACAATAAATTAAACCATCACCATCAGTCCCTGCGGAGTCTACTTCAGCAAACTTAAGAGTTACCCCCGTAGGGCCGAGTTGGGTTGGCTTATAAAACACAAGATTGTTAGTACCCGCCGAATAACGAAATGTCGCCCGACCTCCAGATGAAGGACCACTCATCTTGGTGATCGATTCATTACCAGCAATAATACTGGTGTTGTTAGCCTTTGCTGTAACACTCAAAATCAGCACGCATATAAACGTTAAAAAATGAAACACTGCTTTCATAATCACTCCATTGAACATAAAATTATCTTATCCAATATCAGCGTATTTATTCATAATAAATATCAATTAAGACATTACTGGTGACTTGTCCGGATGTTATAGGCACGGAAGTATTGATTTTTTGCATTCGCGCATAAAATTTCCAGGTGGAATTATTCATTGCTGATGTCATTACTGGATAGAATGATCGAGAAGTTCCTGTACTACTTAGAACATTAAATTTATTTGCCGGATCCTGGATGGAAAAAATGACTACGCCGACATTAGTCGCCCCTGCCGCATTATCGTTAGCAAAAATTTGTTGGGAGCCTGCTGCCATCACGCCATTGAGTGCTCTGAAGTCTATATGCAACTGACTGAGAACATCTCCTGTTTCCTGAAATGCGCAGTCTGTAACAGTAACTGTAAATTCTTTTCCCCCAGGTTGATAATCTTCTGGGGATGTATTATCGGAAAAGTATCCCACACCGACGACCCCCAGATCGATATTACCCAGATTACTGACTCCGCTTTGACAGGTACTATTCTTTACATTTGCCGTCATATCAATATCCATGCCGGCAATAGCGGGAGAGGCCGTGGACAATATTAAAGACAAAAACAAACCTGTTTTTTTCATCATATTACGTTGGGTGGGATGCATGGTGAGTTCCTGAATATGATGGCCTGTTAGTTGTAGGTTACGGTGAATGTTGCCGGAGCAGAAAAGGTTCCGGCGGTGACATTACTGACAGTTTTGTCTTTATCCACTACCAGGCGGGCACTCATTGGGTAATCCACAACATTATTGCCCGTTGCAGTTGCGATCGTGACTTCTTTATTTGCAGGTGCAACGCAACTAAATTGTGCCGCATTGCCTACTGCGGGAGTAGTCGTACTCCAGACTTCTACGGCAACGGCGCTTGCTTTACCTGTGCCGGTAGAACCATTGGCAAAACCGGGACCATCGTTATTTATTCCTTCACAAGTTGCGCGTTTAGTCAGATTAATCTGGGCTTTTTTCCCAGGAATACCTGCACAGTCTTTAAACTGTAATTTAAACGTTTTAATCTTGGATTTGGCATTGATTTCAGAAATATAAACATCACCAAATTCCACAACAGATATGGGTTGATTGCTATCATTGAGCAGCTTTGCGTCGCAGGTCCCCATCTCTACAGTAGTAACAACGGTCAGTCCAAGGCTATCTGTAGCCGCATATAAAGGATTAGTGAACTGAAATACCGCCAGAGCTAAACCAATGGATAATCCAGAACGTAATTTTTTATTTATCATTATTGTCATCCTTATTATTCATAGATGAAATTGAATGTCGCTTTTGCGCGAAAGTTTCCTGGAACGCCTTGTCCTGCCGATGTCTCGCGTAGCGCAACGGTCATTGCAAGACCACTGGTATTGATTTCTGTTAAACTCCAGCGAATTTTTTCTGCGCTGTTTGGTTTCAGAAATGTTGAATCATCTGCACTCTGCCTTTTTATTCCCATACCTATATAATCGGTTGTTGAGGAGGAATCCGATGCAAGTAGGATAATCAGTTTTGGAGAGGTGCCGGACTGATTACCTGACAGGGTAGTGTCGATCCAACTGATTCCGCTGCTACACCCACTGGCAACTAATTTAAAGTCTGCCTGGGCTTCTGTTGCTGCATTAACAATTTTATCCAGCCCCATATTGGGCATTCTTAATGTGTAATTATCGTTTCCATCATTTGTGACGCTAGAGCCATTTAATGCAGTCAGAGTGATATTACAGGTTGTTGCTTTAACTGTTGCCGTAAAATCAACATTAATATCTTCAGCGAACGCTGATGGTGATAATAGCAATCCCATCAGTATCACTAATTTATGCGGTATCATTTTTATCATTTGCATCCCTTATGGTTACTGAATTTGACAACTAATCCCATTGATAATAAGCGTTTGTGCTATTTTTTCTGGCTCTGCATTTTGTTGATAATGGGCAAGACAACTGACAGGTTTACCCTCTTCGAGCCATTTAACTTGGATATTTCCCTGTTGTTCGATACCACGAACAAAAGCCTGACCACCTTGACCAACATTGCCAATAACATTGCCTAGTTCGTCATATATATCTGCCGCAAAAGGAATGTTTTGACCATCACTGCGTTTAATGTTCAAAATGGCAGATTGTCCCTGTACCGTTTCAAAACCGGCGAAGATCACTGACCCCTGACGTGGTACGGCAACTGTACTGGTGCTTTTCAATTCAACATCATTTTCAATATCTGTAATATCCAGAGCAATGCGGTTTTCATGATAAGGAGAAAGCGCACTGGTAACGCCATAGCCCCAGCGATCGACCGTACTATTACCGTAATTTATGCGAGCGCCTTTTGCTCCAGGGGCCTGAACAACTGCCAGTGTGTCTGAGTCGCTGAAACTGTCATTACTGAATGTCAGACCACCGCGATGTAGTACAAAACCACCGTCAGTATTGAGAGAAAATTGACGGCTGTTATCGCTACTTGCGGAAACTGAACCAGCCAACGTACCCCAGGGGGATTCATAACTGGCATAGCCTCCGATATAGCTCAAATTATTACTGGATTTATTCATCGTATAGCCAGTATTCACGCTGTAACTGACACGATTGTTTTCACTAAAACCACTGCTGCTGACATTGAGTTGGTTGTTGCCTTTAAAGTCACTATTTAACTGAGTATCAATAGTCTGAAAGCCAGAATCGCGGTGTTCTGTACCCAGAAGCTTTTCAATAGGAATGGTGAAACTGAGATAAACACTGTCTTCGTCTTCACCCTGTTGAGACCATGAACGCTGTGCACTGATGCTATAACTGCCCCAGGATGCACTATTACTGTAACCTATTGAGTAATTGCTCCGACTTTGCCCGGAAACCCAGTAGTCAGACCAACTTCCGGAAAGATAAAACGAACCGTAATCTTCTTTTTCATATTTCAGAGGCTGGTTAATACTTACCGTAACCTGATTTTTCATGCGTGAGTAATTGCGCATGGATTGCGGTTCAAGATCTTGTTCTGGATGCTTTACCTCATCAATCAGAGTCAGAGCATCATTGAGGCCAAGGTAGTTTTGTGTTGAGTAACGATAAGCTGCGATATTGAATGAAGTGCGTGTATCTTCGAACAATTTATTCCATGAAAGACGATAACTTTGTCCCTGATATGTTTTATCGTCCGGGATGCGGACATTGGAGTGAGTCACATCGACAGAAAATGCGCCAAGGCTGGTATTAAGGCCAAGCCCCAGTAATCCTGCGGTGTAGTTATTATCGGTAAGTTGAATACCTGTATAACCCGTCAGGTAGTTGTTTAAACCATAGTAATAGCTGGCCTGGAATAAGTTAGGCTCATCTTGAATATCATCTTTTAATACCTGACCACCGCTGATATCCCACCGACCAACGCCTGGACGTAACATTTGTACTACCGATGAAAATGGCTGTGAAAAAGTGCGTTTGCTTCCATCGGATTCTTCAATTGTGATGATCAGATCGCTGCCATAGCCTGATGGACTGAGATCATCAATGGTAAATGCGCCAGGCGGTACAGTCGTTTCATAGATCTTATAACCGCCCTGAGTAACGGTAACTTTTGCGTTAGTGTTGGCGACGCCATGAATAATCGGGGCAAAGCTGGCCAACGCCGGAGGTAACATTCTACTGTCGCTATAAAAGCGAATACCGCGAATACTGACCGAATCAAATGTTTCACCAGTGGTATATGATTCGCCAATAATTAGTTGTGAGCGTAATGAAGCGAGATCGCGTTGTAGATACCGATTCTGAAAATCATAATCGCCATTAGAATTGGTCATCCAGCTGTAGTTACCTGAGGCGCGCAAGCGCCATGCTCCTAAATTTACGCCACCGTTAAATGCGGTATAAATGCTGTCATTTTTCCTGTCAGGACTTTCACTGTGATAACCGTTGATGTTGTAAGACAGCATGGCGGCGTTAATACCGTCTTCCCACAATGAAGGATCAACATAGTTTTGATAATTCTTCATTACCCATGCCTGGGGAACATCAATATCCAGACGTTGATCGTTCACATCATAACGGACAGATGCCTGTGGAATCATTGCCGCAATGTTGAGGCAATCGCCCAGTTCTTCATCACGCTCAAGCAAGACGATTGTTTCGCTTATCGCCTCTGGTGGCGTAATGTGAAACTGATACAAATTCTTCAGCGTGATACAGGCCAGTGCATTTTTCTTCCCTTCAACAACAATAAAAGGGATGCTCTGATTTGTAACTGGTTGATTATTAACGTAAATGCTTGCGTCATAAATACCCGGTAGCGTGGGGTTGCCCTCACTGTATCGACTAAGGTCAATATTGGAAGTATTCTGCCCCATCAGGAAGGTTGGGTCGTATTCAACTTGTTCTGCGCTTAGGCAACTGGAGCTATAAAGCAGCGCGCAAAACGTAGCGATCTGCGTGAGGTTGTGATGAATTATCGTTGTTTTATAGGGCACGTTCTGCTTCCTGCTACGTTATATCTTTGCCAAATTACAGCCTGGCTTCGCCTTCAATTGCGCCACCAAAATCGTTAATGGCGTAGAAATGCACTTTTGCTGAGGCGGTTTTGCCGCTGATACCATTTATCTTGATGACATCGTCACTGAATGGCGCAACCATCTTCATATCAAGCGGATAGCGTTTGCCATTGGCTTCCAAATCGCCACTACTAAAAGAGACGTGATAAGGTGTTGGATTAGAAACGCGTAATGCCGTTTGGCCTCCAGCAGCAGCCCAGGACCATTTCAGGGCTAGCGGAGCTTCAGAAGGATTCCCACTTAAACCTTCCGGGCGATAAAAAAGTTTGATTCGGGTGCGAAATGCCAACTGGAGCAGACTTTGATCAGCCACTTTTTCGGCGTCAGGTTTTGGCGGAACTTCCAGCACGTTAAACCAGAACACACTTTCTTTGTCTTTTGGCAGAGGAGTGCTGGCGGTATACATCAGTTTGATGGTTTGACCCCGTTTTGCATCAATACGGGATACGGGGGGAGTTGCAGTAAATGGCACGGAAATAGAACCTGGCTCGGCATTATCATCACCCGTGTCTAACCAACTCTGAACAAGTAAAGGATTATTGCCTTTATTTTCCAGACGAACATTTACGCTTTTTTGATCACTTTTATAAATGACACGCGTACCAGAAATTACAATATCCGCTAACGCTGGTGCGCTAAAAGCCATACAAGCCGCGATACAAAATGCTGCTGTATGTTTGGTATTTAAAAACATAAACCATCCCTGACAGAGTTAATAGGAACAAGGGAATAAACATCAGGAGTCTTTCTCACGGATGTTATTCCCTATATAAATTCAATCAATTCATTTGATTGATGAATAATTACCGGTAAGTTACGGTATATGCTGTATTGGTTCTTACAAAACCAGCGGTCGCAGCCGTGCTTGCATCTTCACGAACGTAAGAGGCTTTGAAATCAAACGTTGCAGATTTTGATGTGGCATCCAGCGGTTTTGAATAGATATCGCCTGTGTTATTGATTTTAACTTGTTTAATAGTAGAACCATCAATGTTGTGCAGAGCGATATTCACACCAACAGACGGGGTGTTGATGGACATATCGTTATTCAGCGTACCTTTGCTGTTACCAAAGAAAACGGTGCCAAACGTCATATCAGCGGTAGTGCCAGGTGCTGGGTTAGCTTTGCTGCAGTCAACAGTGATGCTAAAAGGTTTAGCTTTGGCACCAACGGTTGTTTCCAGTACGCCGTCATCGATATCGGCAACGGTAGCGGTTTGCAGCAGGATCAGACCATCATTATTGCCGCCATCAACACGCGTTTCACAGGTATTATCTACTACCAGACCGCTGATGTTTAACTGACCACCATCTAAAGCAGCTGAAGCAGAACCTGCAACCATTGCCAGCACCAGGCCGGACAGGGCAAAACCTAATTTTTTAGACATAAAAATCCTTGAATAATATTCCATAAGCAGATGACTTATCTTGTAACACCGGCGTCAATACATAACGAATGTGCAACAAATAAGTTTGTTAATGATAGATGCCTGAACTTACCAAATGTTACAACCATTCATCATTAAGCCGCATATTGTGCATATCTAATATTATAAATCCACTTAATTAGATTTTAAGTAAAACTAAATTTTAAAATGGTGAAGGATGGTGTATGGAAGGTGGGAGTATTCAGAGATATTAATATCCAATAAAGGATAACTCTTATTATCTTAATCGAATTGATTTGGCAATTGAGGTGGGGGTATTTTCAGAAAAAATTTATATTCAGTGCAAAAATGAATTACCATTTATTTAATTTACTGAAGCCTTTTGTTTTTAAAAGACCAACTAAATTGTCCCCATCAGGAAACACCACGTCAGGCGCAATCTCAAACAACGGCCACAGCATAAAGCCACGATTTTTCATATCGTAGTGTGGAACGGTAAGGCGTTCGGTATTTATCACTTCATTACCAAACAGCATGATATCGAGATCCAGCGTGCGCGGTCCCCAACGTTCGGCTTTACGGACGCGACCTTGCTGCAATTCAATACGCTGTGTGTGATTGAGTAACTCTTCGGGCGCGAGAGTGGTTTCAAGTGCCACGGCAGCATTCAGATAATCAGGTTGATCTTGCGGCCCCAGCGGTGGGGTGCGGTAAAACGAAGAAACGGCAAGAATGCGGCTTTCAGGGATATCGCCTAAGGCTTTCACGGCAGCATTGACCTGCTCCAGCGGAGAGGCCAGATTGCTGCCTATGGCAATATATGCCACTGTCATGCGGTGCCCTCACGACGAGGTGCGCGTTTGCGTGGGCGACGAGTACGACGACGAGCTGACGGTTCTTCATCCAGTTCGTTAAGCATCCCTTTTTGGTCTGGCGGCGCGGAAACCTGGAACTCACCCCACCATTTCACCAGACGTTGCAGTTCAGCGTTACGCTCAACTTCAGCTCGCAAGGCCAACAGGTCGTAAGCCGCACGGAACTTAGGATGCTCCAGCAGTTTCCATGCACGTTTACCCTGACGACGGGACATACGCAACTGCAACTGCCAGATATCGCGGGTTAAAGTCGTCAGACGTTTCGGGATTGCCAGTGAACGGCAGGCTTCGTCCAGCACATCGTTCATCGCCAGCGCGAAAGCGTCGTGATAGGTCAGGCCGCTTTCCTGGGCGATCTTCTGTGCTGTTTCCAGCAGTGGATACCAGAACATGGCGGCAAACAGGAACGCCGGGTTCACACGCATATCGTTATGGATACGCGTATCGGTATTCTTCAGTACCTGCTCAATGATCCGCTCCATCGGGCTGTCGCCATTTTCCGTGAAGTAGCGGGTAATGGTCGGGAACAGCGGCTGGAACAGATGATATTCACACAACAGCTTATAGGTTTCGTAACCGTAGCCCGCTTGTAGCAGCTTAAGAGACTCTTCAAACAGGCGCGCCGGAGGGATATCGTTCAGCAGGGTAGCGAGGCGAGGGATCGGTTCTGCGGTTTCCGGGCTGATGCGCATACCCAGTTTTGCCGCAAAACGTACCGCGCGCAGCATACGTACCGGATCTTCACGGTAGCGCGTTTCCGGGTTACCAATCAGACGGATAACGCCGTCTTTCAGATCTTTCATGCCGCCAACGTAATCACGAACGGTAAAATCTGCGACGCTGTAATACAGGCTGTTGATAGTGAAATCGCGGCGCTGGGCGTCTTCTTCGATGGAGCCGAAAATGTTGTCGCGCAGCAACATGCCATTTTGCCCGCGTTGGGAGGTCGTGCGGTCGCTGACGTTACCTTCGTGGTGTCCACGGAAGGTTGCGACTTCGATAATCTCCGGGCCAAACATCACATGAGCAAGACGGAAACGGCGACCCACCAGGCGGCAGTTACGGAATAGTTTACGCACCTGCTCAGGCGTGGCGTTGGTGGTCACGTCAAAATCTTTCGGCTTTTTGCCAAGTAACAGGTCGCGCACGCCGCCGCCAACCAGCCAGGCTTCGTATCCCGCTTTATTGAGCCTGTACATTACCTTCAGGGCATTTTCACTGATATCTTTGCGGGAGATAGCATGTTGCTCACGCGGGATCACCGTCACCTGTGGACGGGCGGCAGCCTGTTCAGCTTCGCTTTCCTCGCGGCTTAGCACCTTGCGGCAAAAATTAGCGACTCGGGTAAAAATAGTACACCTCGGTAGTGTCAAACATCATTCAGGACAAAAAAATAGCGGCTAATCATAGCTCAGCATGACGCATTTGAGAATGTTGAATTTACAATTGCCGACTCAGGTACGGCGGTCAGCGTCCAGTTTTTGACGGCTGACTGAAGGATTTGCTCGACGCTGAAATCCTGCCAGTGTGTTTCTGCCTGCTGACCCAGAAATTGAAGCGCGGCGATTAACACCGGGCGAGGATCGCCTTTCGGCAACGCAGGCGCATGATTCTGCTTGGAAAGTTTAGCGCCTTGTGCGTTAAGCGCCAGCGGCAAATGAATGTAATCTGGCACCTGCCAGCCAAAAAGCTGGTACAGCGAGATTTGTCGCACCGTCGGTTCAATCAAATCTGCGCCACGGACAATTTCTGTCACGCCCTGGAAGTGATCGTCAACCACCACTGCCAGGTTATAGGCGAACAAACCGTCACGGCGATGAATAATAAAATCTTCCCGCGCCAGTTTTTCGTCAGCGTGAATAATACCGCGCAGCTGATCGGTAAACTGGGTGACCGGATGCTGCTGGCGGATGCGTACTGCTGCGTTTTCTGGGGAATGATGTAATTCACGGCAATGACCGTCGTAAATACCGCCAATGCTGTGAATACGCGCACGCGTACAGGTGCAGTAATAACTTAGCCCTTGCTCACGTAACCAGGCGAGTGCTTCGCGATAGGCGTCATGACGTTGCGATTGCCAGAGAACATCGCCGTCCCAGTACAGACCGTAATGTTCCAGCTGGCGCAGGATTGTCTCTGCGGCACCGGGAACTTCACGAGGCGGGTCGATATCTTCAATGCGTACCAGCCAGCGACCTTGCCGGGCGCGTGCCTGTAGATAGCTACCAAGCGCGGCAATCAGAGAGCCAAAATGAAGCTCGCCGGAAGGAGAGGGGGCGAAGCGACCAATATAGTGTGTGTCTGTCATCTCGTTGAACAAAAAATAAGGCGGGAGCATTTCCCGCCTGTGGTAAACGTGATGGAACGGCTGTAATTAGCCAGCCATCTGTTTTTCGCGAATTTCAGCCAGCGTTTTGCAGTCGATGCACAGATCGGCTGTCGGGCGCGCTTCCAGACGACGAATACCAATTTCAACACCGCAGGATTCGCAGTAGCCGAAATCTTCGTCTTCCACTTTTTTCAGCGTCTTCTCGATCTTTTTGATCAGCTTACGCTCGCGATCGCGGTTACGCAGTTCGAGGCTGAACTCTTCTTCCTGGGCTGCACGGTCTACCGGGTCCGGGAAGTTGGCTGCTTCATCCTGCATATGTGTAACGGTGCGATCGACTTCATCCCTGAGTTGATTACGCCATGCTTCCAGAATACGACGGAAGTGCGCCAGCTGGGCTTCATTCATATACTCTTCGCCCGGCTTCTCCTGATATGGTTCCACCCCAGCGATGGCGAGAATACTCAGGGACGATGTTTTACGGTTTTGCCCTTCTTGCATGTTGCTTCTCCTTAACACGCACTATCGATCCCCATGTTCGGGGGAAAAATGAGGCCGCTATAAATAGCAGATGCTTTTCCGGATAGCAATTATCTAAACGTAACACTTGACAACTGTGTGAGGAAAAGCGTATTTGCGCACGCGACCAGAATGTAAATTAACCAGTTACTTACTTTACTACAATGTAACCGGCAGTGATTTTTTAAGAGCCATGCCTTCAGCAGAAAGTTCCGCTTTATAAGCCAGAATTTCTACCCCCTTCTGTTGAGCCTCTGACAATAGTTGCGCGTATTTCTCATCGATGTGGCGCGCGGGTGAAAACCGTGTAATGGCTGAATGCAGCACGGCAAAAAAAATCACTGCACGCTGACCTTCAGCTGCTACGCTCATCAACTCCCGAAGATGTTTCTGACCTCGTTCAGTGACTGCATCGGGAAAGTATCCCTGTTCATTTTCCGCTAACGTAACCGATTTCACTTCAATATAGCAGTCAGGTCGAAACCTCGCCTGTAACATGAAGTCAATACGACTGCGCTCGGCGCCGTATTTTACTTCGCTTTTCAGCGAGCTATAGCCTGACAGTTCCGAAATAACCCCATTGAGGATAGCCTCTTTCGTCAACCTGTTTGCCCAAAGTGTATTGACGCAAATAAATGCACCGCTTTGGCTTTGGGTCAATTCCCAGGTGTGTGGATATTTCCGTTTTGTGTTGTCGGAAGTGGAATACCAGACGGTATCGCCAGGCGTTGCACAACCGGTCATCGCACCTGTATTAGGGCAGTGTAGCGTTAATTCGCGGCCATCGGGTGTGATCACATCGGCTAAAAAGCGTTTATAACGCTGAACCAGCGTGGCGCGTTGTAGAGGGGGTGAAAATTTCATTGTGACAACCCTTGTTATTGCGTCAGTGTCCAGCGTTTTAGCGGCGTGTAGCGTGTGCGCCCACGTGCAAACGAGGAGGCGTAGAGGGTAAACTCCGTCACCGCATATGACCAGTTAAAACCAGGCGGCGGGATTGTCACCGCCTCGCTGGCGTCGCGCAATAAGGTGATATGCGGATGAAACGGTCGATTGCTTTGAAAACAACCACTGCGAGCGGCCTGCGAACGGAGCATATTTGCTAACTGGATTAAGCCGCGCGGTGGCTGGCGCATCCCTAACCACACCACGCGCGAACGCAGCCACTGACCGGCGTCATCAAGCGTCAGAGTGAAGCCCGGTTGACGAATCCGTCCGGCTAAAAGAGAAAGCGCCTTCTCTTTCTCTGCGCTCACTTCGCCTAAAAACGCCAGCGTCAGATGCAAATTTTCGGCGGCAACCGGACGCCCCGCTTCTGGCGGAAATTGTGCGGCGCGCCAGTGGATAATCTGTTCGCGAATTTCTGCGGGTAAGTCGATGGCAAAGAACAGCCGTTGCGGTTCAGACATGTGAGGCACTCGGTTATGAATTACCGCGATGCTACAATGTGGCGCGAAGAATGTTAACCCTCAGGAGCGTTTTGTGTCGTCGTTGCCCGTTGCTGCCGTCTTACCTGAATTACTTGCTGCTCTCGATACCGCACCGCAGGTGTTATTAAGCGCGCCGACCGGAGCCGGGAAATCGACCTGGCTGCCGCTACAACTGCTGGCGCATCCAGGCATTAACGGAAAAATTATCCTGCTGGAGCCACGGCGTCTGGCGGCACGTAACGTTGCGCAACGACTGGCGGAGCTGCTTAACGAAAAGCCTGGTGACACGGTTGGCTACCGGATGCGTGCACAAAATTGCGTGGGGCCGAATACCCGACTGGAAGTCGTTACTGAAGGTGTACTGACGCGCATGATCCAACGCGACCCAGAACTGAGCGGCGTCGGTATGGTGATCCTTGATGAATTTCATGAACGCAGTTTGCAGGCGGATTTGGCGCTGGCATTGTTACTCGATGTGCAACAAGGGCTGCGCGATGACTTAAAGCTGCTGATTATGTCGGCTACGCTGGATAATGACCGTTTACAGCAGATGCTGCCAGAAGCGCCGGTTGTTGTTTCTGAAGGACGTTCTTATCCGATTGAACGCCGCTATTTGCCGCTGCCTGCTCATCAACGCTTTGACGAGGCCGTTGCGGTTGCTACCGCTGAATTGCTGCGTCAGGAAAGCGGATCATTACTGCTATTTTTACCCGGCGTCGGAGAAATTCAGCGCGTTCAGGAACAACTGGCTTCGCGCATCGGCAGTGATGTGCTGCTCTGCCCGCTGTATGGTACGTTGTCGCTGAACGATCAGCGAAAAGCGATCCTCCCCGCACCACAAGGAATGCGCAAAGTGGTGCTGGCGACCAATATTGCTGAAACCAGTTTAACTATTGAAGGTATTCGTCTGGTGGTAGACAGCGCCCAGGAGCGTGTAGCGCGCTTTGATCCGCGCACGGGGCTTACGCGACTGATCACTCAACGCGTTAGTCAGGCATCAATGACGCAACGTGCCGGGCGTGCCGGGCGTCTGGAGCCGGGGATCTGTCTGCATTTAATCGCCAAAGAGCAAGCAGAACGCGCTGCCGCGCAAAGTGAACCGGAGATTTTACAAAGCGATCTCTCCGGTTTGCTGATGGAGTTATTGCAATGGGGATGCAGCGATCCAGCTCAGATGAGCTGGCTGGATCAACCGCCAGCGGTGAATCTACAGGCGGCGAAACGTCTGTTACAAATGCTGGGGGCGCTGGACGGTGATCGGCTAAGCTCGAAAGGGCAGAACATGGCGACGCTGGGTAACGACCCGCGTTTAGCGGCAATGCTGGTGAGTGCGAATAGCGACGACGAAGCCGCTACCGCCGCAAAAATTGCCGCCATTCTCGAAGAGCCGCCACGGATGGGGAATAGCGATCTGGGTGTGGTGTTTTCGCGCAATCAACCGGCCTGGCAGCAACGCAGTCAGCAACTGTTAAAACGCTTAAATGTGCGTGGTGGCGAGGCAGACAGTTCGCTTATCGCGCCGCTTCTCGCCAGGGCGTTTGCCGATCGTATTGCTCGCCGCCGTGGGCAAGAGGGGCGCTATCAACTGGCGAACGGCATGGGAGCGATGCTGGACACCGATGATGCCTTAAGCCGCCATGAATGGCTGGTAGCGCCGTTATTATTGCAGGGCAGCTCCTCGCCGGATGCGCGAATTTTACTGGCGCTACCGGTCGATATTGATGAGTTAGTACAACGCTGCCCGCAGCTGCTATATCAATCTGACACCGTTGAATGGGACGATGTTCAAGGTACGTTGAAAGCCTGGCGTCGGCTGCAGATTGGTCAGCTCACAGTAAAAGTACAGCCGCTGGCGAAACCGTCGGAAGATGAATTACATCATGCAATGCTCAACGGTATTCGCGATAAAGGTCTAAGCGTACTTAACTGGACGCCGGAAGCGGAACAGCTATGTTTGCGTTTGCTGTGTGCTGCGAAGTGGCTACCGGAATATGACTGGCCAGCGGTTGATGAGGCAAATTTGCTGGCGACGCTGGAAACGTGGCTGCTGCCACATATGGCCGGAGTGCATTCACTGCGAGGTCTGAAATCACTCGATATTTATCAGGCGCTGCGCGGATTACTTGATTGGGGAATGCAGCAACGGCTGGATAGTGAACTTCCTGCGCATTACACTGTGCCGACGGGAAGCCGGATCGCCATTCGTTATCATGAAGATAACCCCCCTGTGCTGGCGGTGAGAATGCAGGAGATGTTTGGCGAAGCCACCAATCCGACGATTGCCCAGGGGCGCGTGCCGTTGGTGCTGGAGCTGCTTTCACCCGCCCAAAGGCCGCTGCAAATCACGCGTGATTTAAGCGCCTTCTGGCAAGGGGCGTATCGCGAAGTGCAAAAAGAGATGAAGGGGCGTTATCCCAAACATGTCTGGCCGGACGACCCCGCCAACACCGCGCCGACGCGCCGGACGAAAAAGTATTCGTGAGGTTGGTTTTCTCCCTCTCCCTTAAGGGAGAGGGAACCGATCGAGCACAAAATTTGAGAGATATCTTCTTCTGTCTTGCAACGGAAGAACAGAAAATCGGGCTTTTGCGCCTGAATATTGCGGAGAAAAAGTATGGCCGGGAATGACCGCGAGCCAATTGGACGCAAAGGGAAACCGACGCGTCCTGTCAAACAAAAGGTAAGCCGTCGTCGTTATGAAGATGACGATGATTATGATGACTATGAGGATGAAGAACCGATGCCGCGCAAAGGTAAAGGCAAAGGACGTAAGCCTCGTGGTAAACGCGGCTGGCTCTGGCTGCTACTGAAACTGGGCATCGTATTTGCGGTGTTAATCGCCGTTTATGGGGTTTATCTCGATCAAAAAATTCGCAGCCGTATTGATGGCAAGGTCTGGCAATTGCCAGCGGCAGTTTATGGTCGGATGGTAAACCTTGAGCCAGACATGACCATCAGCAAGAACGAGATGGTGAAACTGCTGGAGGCAACCCAGTATCGTCAGGTGTCGAAGATGACCCGTCCTGGCGAATTTACCGTGCAGGCTAACAGCATTGAGATGATCCGCCGTCCGTTTGATTTCCCGGATAGTAAAGAAGGGCAGGTGCGTGCGCGTCTGACCTTTGATGGCGATCATCTGGCGACCATCGTCAATATGGATAACAACCGTCAGTTCGGTTTCTTCCGCCTTGATCCGCGACTGATAACGATGATCTCTTCGCCAAACGGCGAGCAACGTCTGTTTGTGCCGCGCAGTGGCTTCCCGGATCTGCTGGTGGATACCTTGCTGGCGACGGAAGACCGGCATTTCTACGAGCATGACGGTATCAGCCTCTACTCCATCGGACGTGCGGTTCTGGCGAACCTGACTGCCGGACGCACGGTGCAGGGGGCGAGTACGCTGACGCAACAGTTGGTGAAAAACTTGTTCCTTTCCAGTGAGCGTTCTTACTGGCGTAAAGCGAACGAAGCTTACATGGCGCTGATCATGGATGCGCGTTACAGCAAAGATCGTATTCTTGAGCTGTATATGAACGAGGTGTATCTCGGTCAGAGCGGTGACAACGAAATCCGTGGTTTCCCGCTGGCGAGCCTGTATTACTTTGGGCGTCCGGTGGAAGAGTTGAGCCTTGATCAGCAGGCGCTGCTAGTTGGTATGGTGAAAGGTGCGTCAATTTACAACCCGTGGCGTAACCCGAAACTGGCACTGGAGCGGCGTAATCTGGTGCTGCGATTGCTGCAACAACAGCAGATTATTGATCAAGAACTCTACGACATGTTGAGTGCGCGTCCGCTGGGCGTTCAGCCGCGCGGTGGGGTAATCTCTCCACAGCCTGCTTTTATGCAACTGGTACGTCAGGAGCTGCAGGCGAAACTGGGCGATAAAGTGAAAGATCTCTCCGGCGTGAAGATCTTCACTACCTTTGACTCGGTAGCTCAGGACGCGGCAGAAAAAGCTGCCGTGGAAGGCATTCCGGCACTGAAGAAACAGCGTAAGTTGAGCGATCTGGAAACGGCGATTGTGGTCGTCGACCGCTTTAGTGGCGAAGTTCGTGCGATGGTCGGTGGTTCGGAACCGCAATTTGCGGGCTATAACCGTGCGATGCAGGCGCGTCGTTCGATTGGTTCACTGGCAAAACCGGCGACTTATCTGACGGCCTTAAGCCAGCCGAAAATCTATCGCCTGAATACGTGGATTGCCGATGCGCCCATCGCGCTGCGTCAGCCGAACGGTCAGGTCTGGTCACCGCAGAACGATGATCGTCGTTATAGCGAAAGCGGTAGAGTGATGCTGGTGGATGCGCTGACGCGTTCGATGAACGTGCCAACGGTAAATCTGGGGATGGCGCTGGGGCTGCCTGCGGTTACGGACACCTGGATTAAGCTGGGCGTGCCGAAAGATCAGCTGAATCCGGTTCCGGCGATGCTGCTGGGGGCGTTGAACCTGACGCCAATCGAAGTGGCACAGGCATTCCAGACTATCGCCAGCGGCGGTAACCGCGCACCGCTTTCTGCACTGCGTTCAGTGATTGCTGAAGATGGTAAAGTGCTCTATCAGAGCTTCCCGCAGGCGGAACGCGCTGTTCCGGCGCAGGCGGCGTATCTGACACTATGGACCATGCAACAGGTTGTGCAGCGTGGTACGGGTCGTCAGCTTGGGGCTAAATATCCAAATCTGCATCTGGCAGGGAAAACAGGGACTACCAATAACAACGTTGATACTTGGTTTGCGGGCATTGACGGCAGCACGGTGACCATCACCTGGGTAGGCCGCGATAACAACCAGCCAACTAAGCTGTATGGTGCCAGCGGGGCAATGTCGATTTACCAGCGTTATCTGGCTAACCAGACGCCAACGCCGCTGAATCTTGTACCGCCGGAGGATATTGTGGATATGGGCGTAGACTACGACGGTAACTTTGTTTGCAGCGGTGGTATGAGAACTTTGCCAGTATGGACCAGCGATCCAGATTCGTTGTGCCAGCAAAGCGAGATTCAACAGCAGCCGTCGGGCAATCCGTTTGATCAGTCTTCTCAGCCGCAGCAGCCTGCGCAACAGGAGCAGAAAGACAGCGACGGCGTAGCAGGCTGGATCAAGGATATGTTTGGCAGTAATTAACGTTCTCAGGCAGTAATGCGTTGATACTAATGGCAGGTTCTCTGTTGATACAGGGAACCTGCTAAATTTAGTGGGATGCAAATATCAGAAGAAATTGACCTGTTTAATATTCAACGCAATGAATTTAAATATTTTTTGCGTGAAGCATTCTTCCTTTGATGCCAAAAGACATCCTCTCAGAATGGTCGATGAAAGCGTATCGACACAGCCTTTGCCGGACTTAATGAGAAAGCGAATCAAAAAGGTAAATAGTGAATGACTATAGCAGTGCACGCTAATGAGGTATCTCTCAACGTTGTTATTGGTATTAATGAGGGGGGCAAAAGATGATGCGCTCTGGTCAGCAAGTATCACATCCTGAGAATCACTATCAGGCATTATTGCAGGAAATTATGGCATTAAGTGGCCTGGATCCGAAAGGCGTGGCGCAGTATCTCGGCACTTCTTACATTGCAGTTACTCGCTGGATTCGCGGAGATATTGAACCCAGTGCCGATACGATAAAAGAATTGCATGAGCTACTTGCGAAGCTCAATGCGGGTCTGGCGATCGATCTTGCAAATCTGAATACGACACGAACATTCGCCTCTCGTGGGATACGTAAAAAAACCACAGCCGACAAATATGAAGGCACGATTGTGCTGCGCGATGAGCCGGGCCCGGCTCTGCTCTCCCGACTTAAAAAAGGAGAACTTTGGGGCAATGGTGAATACCAGTTGGCTGAAATTCTTTCATCGCATCCTGAAGCCGCGCAGACCGTGAAAGAGGCTGTAGCGGAGGGCGTTTCAGCAGGAAAGAATACGTATACTTATGACGCGCATACATATCACACCAAAGTTCCGCCTCAAGGGATTGCCCAGGTGCTGCAAAAATATTTGCCCGAAGGCGGACTGGTGCTTGATCCCTTTGCGGGAAGCGGTATGACAGGGGTTGCGGCGCTGACGACCGGCCATGATGTCATTCTCAATGAACTGTCACCTGCAGCCAGTTTTATCGCTAATCGATTTACATCGCAATGCGATCCCGCTGCGCTCGCGGCGGCGGTAAAAGTAGTTACTGAGAGTCTGGCGGATCTGCGCAAAACCCTTTACACAACGCAATGCCGTACCTGTGGAAAAGAGGCGGAGTTGCTCTTTACTGTCTGGTCATACAAAGTCATTTGCAGCGAGTGTAGTAAGGAGTTTGTGCTTTGGGACGAATGCCGTAGCTACGGTAACACTGTGCGTGAACATAAATTTTTGCGCGAGTTCCCGTGCCCTCATTGCCATCATCAGGTCAAAAAATCGCGCCTTGCCCGAACGACGCCTGTGCCGGTTCTTGTGGGGTACAAATGCTGCGGTAAAGTTCAGTCTGAGGTGCCGCCTGTGGAGGCCGATCTTAAGCTCATTGCCGCAATTGACGCAGGCAAATATCTTGCTGAGGAGTTCATCCCGGATTTCGAGCTGCCAGATGGAGTGAATCTGGCACAGCCCAAGCGTCATGGTCTGACTAACATAAAGCATTTTTATACTGCCAGAAATCTGGCGGCGATGAGCCAGTTGTGGGAAGCGATTCATCGCGTTGAAGATACTAATATTGCCGCATTTCTCGGCTTTGTTTTCACTTCGCTCTATCAGCGTGTGACCCGGCTTTCTGAGTACCGTTTTTGGGGCGGCAGCGGTAATACGGCAAATTTTAATGTCCCTTATATTTTCAATGAAGCAAATATCTTTTTGACCTTCGAACGCAAAGCCAGATCAATTATTGATCACCTTGAAACCACGGCTAAAGCCTACGTTGGTCGTTGTCAGGTTAAAACGGGTTCTGCGACCGATCTTTCGTTTCTGCCGGATAATAGTGTTGATTTAATTTTCACCGATCCGCCGTTTGGAGCCAACATTAACTATAGCGAAATGAATATGTTGTGGGAGTCCTGGTTAATGTCCTATACGGATGCCACGGATGAAGCCATAGTTAATCGCGTACAAAAAAAGGATGCCAACAGATATCAGGAATTAATGACGCAGAGTCTGGCTGAAAGTTATCGTGTGCTAAGACCTGGACACTGGATGGTGTTGGTATTTATGAACTCTTCGGAAGATATCTGGAATCGCCTGCGTAATGCCGTGCTGGATGCTGGTTTTACCATTGAAAGGATCGATATTTTCGACAAGCAGCACGGTACGTTTAAGCAATTTGTTAGCGATAACACCGCAGGTGCTGATCTCATGCTGCATTGTCGTAAAGTTGAAAATGGCAACAAGCGGGCAGTGTCAACGGCGGAGGCGAAAACTATTTCAGTTAAGGAATTTCTGAGCCAGCGAAATGGTACGATCCCCGTGCTTCCTTATCTGCACGTTAAACGTGAGGCTGATATCGACTATCGCACTCTCTACAGCGAATATCTGGCTGAAAGTCTTTTACTGCATGGGAAAATGTTGGACTTCGCGACCTTCAGGTCTCAGGCAATTGCTCTTTTGGAAGGTAATAAGGACTCGTTGTAATGGCATACTTACAAGCATTTACTGATACTGAAAAGGTATTTGCTAAACGGTGGTTGGCAACTCAGGTTGCCGCCATGATGGGCAGAAAGCTGGAGGAAGGCGACTGGAGCCGCGTTTACTGCCTGGCAAAAAATATTCCCGATGGTGGCTGGAGCAATTTACATATTGATGTCAATTATCAGGGATTGGGGCTGGAGATGAAACTCTTGCGCATAGCAGGCCTGCGGGACAGACCGATCAAGTCAGTCTGCGGTACTACGCTTATGCACCCAGCTGCAACGCGTTCGATCCGTATTGATGATACCACTCGTGATGCTAACGATGTGATGCATGACGTCTTCCAGCAATACGCAGAGCTTATTGAACGTCGAACGCAAACGGTAAGAGATGCCGCACCTCATAAGACCCCTGATATGCGTACAGGCTGGCTGCTATGGGAGGATAGTCTGACGGAATTCCTCTATTTTGAAGAGCGGATGATCCCGCCAAATCCGGAGCAGTACACAGCAGTATGGAATGTTACTCCAGCTAAAGGGGCACGTAAGGCCAGCAAAAGTTTGTGGATATATGACCGGGATACAAAGCAGAAACGCTATTCTGTGACGACGAGTGCGGGTATCAAGATCCAGCCATATTTTGACGTGCCGCTGCCGTCAGACGAGAATCTTTGCTATTTTCGCGTGCAGAGTGAACCGGTGAATGAAGAGATCGTCCGCATGTGGGTTTCTGCCTCTACGGCTCAGGCACTAAAAAGCCGTCTGGGTTCGCTCGATACCGCCACCATGAATGAAGCAATTTTCCGTGCCATTGAACAGAGTGAGAACAACACTCAGGCGCCGGAAGTTGATGAAGGACTGGCGGTTTCTATAGATATCAGTAAACAAGCGCACGTTCAGCTCGCGGAAGCCTGGGAGGCCGTGAGCGATGAGCACCGCGCGCAGCTTCTTCTGAAAGCGTTATCCTGACGCTGCTTGTGTAGACTGGGGAATAAATCACTACGCCTTGTGGAGTGAATGAACACAGGGCGTAGATAAGTCAAGTTCAGTAACATCCCGCCTAAACAATTAACCCTTTCTTTTCATCTGATTGTTTATTGACCCTTCAGGGGCGCGCATATTGCGTACCGCTTGCGAACCCGTCAGCCTTTCGAATATTATCTTATCTTTATAATAATCATTCTCGTTTACGTTATCATTCACTTTACATCAGAGATATACCAATGGCGCGTTACAAAACTGCTCAGCCAAAACACTCGCTGCGTAAAATCGCAGTTGTAGTAGCCACAGCGGTTAGCGGCATGTCTGTTTATGCACAGGCAGCGGTTGAACCGAAAGAAGACACTATCACCGTTACCGCAGCACCTGCACCGCAAGAAAGCGCGTGGGGGCCGGCGGCTACCATAGCAGCGCGACAATCCGCTACCGGCACCAAAACAGATACGCCGATTCAAAAAGTGCCACAGTCTATTTCTGTTGTAACCGCCGAAGAGATGGCGCTGCATCAGCCTAAGTCAGTCAAAGAGGCACTTAGCTACACGCCGGGTGTCTCTGTTGGTACGCGTGGCGCATCCAACACCTATGACCACCTGATCATTCGCGGTTTTGCCGCAGAAGGCCAAAGCCAGAATAACTATCTGAACGGCCTGAAGTTGCAGGGTAACTTCTATAACGATGCGGTCATTGACCCGTATATGCTGGAACGTGCTGAAATTATGCGTGGCCCGGTTTCCGTGCTTTACGGTAAAAGCAGCCCTGGCGGCCTGTTGAACATGGTCAGCAAACGCCCGACTACCGAACCTCTGAAAGAAGTTCAGTTTAAAGCCGGTACTGACAGCCTGTTCCAGACCGGTTTTGACTTTAGTGATGCGCTGGATGATGACGGCGTTTACTCTTATCGCCTGACCGGTCTTGCGCGTTCTGCCAATGCTCAGCAGAAAGGGTCAGAAGAGCAGCGTTATGCTATTGCACCGGCGTTCACCTGGCGTCCGGATGATAAAACCAATTTCACCTTCCTTTCTTACTTCCAGAACGAGCCGGAAACCGGTTATTACGGCTGGTTGCCAAAAGAGGGAACCGTTGAGCCGCTGCCGAACGGTAAGCGTCTGCCGACGGACTTTAACGAAGGCGCGAAAAACAACACCTATTCTCGTAATGAGAAGATGGTAGGGTACAGCTTCGACCACGAATTTAACGATACCTTTACCGTGCGTCAGAACCTGCGCTTTGCGGAAAACAAAACCTCGCAAAACAGCGTTTATGGTTACGGTGTCTGCTCCGATCCGGCGAATGCTTACAGCCAACAATGTGCGGCATTAGCGCCTGCGGACAAAGGCCATTATCTGGCACGTAAATACGTCGTTGATGATGAGAAACTGCAAAACTTCTCTGTTGATACCCAGTTGCAGAGCAAGTTTGCCACTGGCGATATCGACCACACCCTGCTGACCGGTGTTGATTTCATGCGTATGCGTAACGACATCAACGCCTGGTTTGGTTACGACGACTCCGTACCGCTGCTCGATCTGTACAATCCAGTGAATACCGATTTCGACTTCAATGCGAAAGATCCGGCAAACTCCGGCCCTTACCGCATTCTGAATAAGCAGAAACAAACGGGTGTTTATGTTCAGGATCAGGCGCAGTGGGATAAAGTGCTGGTCACCCTGGGCGGTCGTTATGACTGGGCGGATCAAGAGTCTCTTAACCGCGTTGCCGGGACGACCGATAAACGTGATGACAAACAGTTTACCTGGCGTGGTGGTGTTAACTACCTGTTTGATAATGGTGTAACACCTTACTTCAGCTATAGCGAATCGTTTGAACCTTCTTCCCAGGTCGGAAAGGATGGTAATATTTTCGCACCGTCTAAAGGTAAGCAGTACGAAGTCGGCGTGAAATATGTGCCGGAAGATCGCCCAATTGTGGTGACAGGTGCACTGTATAATCTCACCAAAACCAATAACCTGATGGCGGACCCTGAGGGTTCTTTCTTCTCGGTTGAAGGTGGCGAGATCCGCGCACGTGGCGTAGAAATCGAAGCAAAAGCGGCGTTGTCGGCGAGTGTTAACGTGGTGGGTTCTTATACCTACACCGATGCGGAATACACCACCGATACTACCTACAAAGGCAATACGCCTGCGCAGGTGCCAAAACACATGGCTTCTCTGTGGGCTGACTACACCTTCTTTGACGGCCCACTTTCAGGTCTGACGCTGGGCACTGGTGGTCGTTATACTGGCTCCAGCTATGGTGATCCGGCTAACTCCTTTAAAGTGGGAAGTTATACGGTCGTGGATGCGTTAGTGCGTTATGATCTGGCGCGAGTCGGTATGGCTGGCTCCAACGTGGCGCTGCATGTCAACAACCTGTTCGATCGTGAATATGTCGCAAGCTGCTTTAATACCTATGGCTGCTTCTGGGGCGCAGAACGTCAGGTCGTTGCAACCGCAACCTTCCGTTTCTAATTTCTCTTTTGGGGCACGGATTTCCGTGCCCGTTTCACAAGTTGGCTGTTATGCAGGAATACACGAATCATTCCGATACCACTTTTGCACTGCGTAATATCTCCTTTCGTGTGCCCGGGCGCACGCTTTTGCATCCGCTGTCGTTAACCTTTCCTGCGGGGAAAGTGACTGGTCTGATTGGTCACAACGGTTCTGGTAAATCCACTCTGCTCAAAATGCTTGGCCGTCATCAGCCACCGTCGGAAGGTGAGATTCTTCTTGATGCCCAGCCGCTGGAAAGCTGGAGCAGCAAAGCGTTCGCCCGCAAAGTGGCTTATTTGCCGCAGCAGCTTCCTCCGGCAGAAGGGATGACCGTGCGTGAACTGGTGGCGATTGGTCGTTACCCGTGGCATGGCGCGCTGGGGCGCTTTGGTGCGGCAGATCGCGAAAAGGTCGAGGAAGCTATCTCGCTGGTTGGTTTAAAACCGCTGGCGCATCGTCTGGTCGATAGTCTCTCTGGCGGCGAACGTCAGCGGGCGTGGATCGCCATGCTGGTGGCGCAGGATAGCCGCTGTCTGTTGCTGGACGAACCGACCTCGGCGCTGGATATCGCCCACCAGGTTGACGTACTGGCGCTGGTGCATCGTTTAAGTCAGGAACGTGGTCTGACGGTCATTGCCGTGCTGCACGATATCAATATGGCGGCACGCTACTGTGATTATCTGGTCGCCCTGCGCGGCGGTGAAATGATTGCTCAGGGAACGCCTGCGGAAATTATGCGCGGCGAAACCCTCGAAATGATTTATGGCATCCCGATGGGGATTTTGCCGCATCCGGCGGGTGCAGCACCTGTGAGTTTTGTTTATTAATGAGCGGCTTACCTCTTATTTCGCGCCGCCGACTGTTAACGGCGATGGCGCTTTCTCCGTTGTTATGGCAGATGAATACCGCCCGCGCGGCGGCTATTGATCCAAATCGTATTGTGGCACTGGAGTGGTTGCCGGTGGAGTTACTACTGGCGCTCGGCATCGTACCTTACGGCGTGGCGGATACTATCAACTATCGACTGTGGGTCAGCGAGCCGCCATTGCCGGAGTCGGTGATTGACGTTGGTTTGCGTACAGAACCTAACCTCGAACTGCTGACCGAAATGAAACCGTCGTTTATGGTCTGGTCGGCGGGATATGGCCCTTCACCAGAAATGTTAGCTCGTATTGCGCCGGGACGCGGATTTAACTTCAGCGACGGCAAACAGCCGCTGGAGATGGCGCGTAAATCACTGACGGAAATGGCCGATTTGCTTAACCTGCAAAGCGCAGCGGAAAAGCATTTAGCGCAATATGAAGATTTTATCCGCAGCATGAAACCCCGCTTTGTGAAGCGAGGAGCGCGTCCATTATTGCTGACAACATTGATTGATCCGCGCCATATGTTGGTCTTCGGTCCAAACAGCCTGTTCCAGGAAATTCTCGATGAATACGGCATTCCAAATGCCTGGCAGGGTGAAACCAACTTCTGGGGCAGTACCGCCGTCAGTATCGATCGTCTGGCAGCGTACAAAGACGTTGATGTGCTCTGTTTTGATCACGACAACAGCAAAGAGATGGACGCGTTAATGGCAACCCCGCTGTGGCAGGCAATGCCGTTTGTCCGTGCCGGACGCTTTCAGCGCGTACCCGCAGTCTGGTTCTATGGTGCGACACTTTCGGCAATGCACTTTGTGCGGATTCTGGATAACGCCATTGGAGGTAAAGCGTGAGTAAACGTATTGCGCTTTTCCCTGCGTTATTGCTGGCGCTGCTGGTGATTGCCGCAGCGGCGTTGACCTGGATGAACTTCTCGCAGGCGCTGCCGCGTAGTCAGTGGGCGCAGGCTGCCTGGTCGCCGGATATCGATGTCATTGAACAGATGATTTTTCACTACAGCTTGCTGCCGCGTCTGGCTATTTCGCTGTTGGTTGGCGCAGGTCTGGGGCTGGTGGGCGTGCTGTTTCAGCAAGTGTTGCGTAACCCTTTGGCAGAACCGACCACGCTGGGCGTCGCAACGGGCGCGCAACTGGGAATTACCGTCACCACGCTCTGGGCGATCCCCGGCGCGATGGCGAGCCAGTTTGCCGCGTTGGCAGGGGCTTGTGTCGTTGGCTTAATTGTCTTTGGCGTCGCGTGGGGGAAACGGCTTTCGCCGGTAACGCTGATCCTCGCGGGGCTGGTGGTGAGCCTTTATTGTGGAGCCATCAACCAGTTACTGGTTATCTTCCATCACGACCAGTTGCAAAGCATGTTCCTGTGGAGCACCGGAACGCTGACGCAAACCGACTGGGGCGGCGTTGAACGTTTATGGCCGCAGTTGCTGGGCGGCGTGATGCTGACGTTACTGCTATTGCGTCCGTTAACCCTGATGGGGCTTGATGATGGCGTGGCGCGCAATCTCGGGCTGGCCTTGTCGCTCGCGCGTCTGGCGGCGCTGTCGCTGGCGATTGTCATCAGTGCTCTGCTGGTGAATGCGGTAGGGATTATCGGCTTTATCGGGTTGTTCGCACCACTGCTGGCGAAAATGCTGGGGGCGCGGCGTTTGCTGCCACGACTGCTGCTGGCGTCGCTGATTGGTGCGTTAATTCTCTGGCTTTCCGATCAAATCATCCTCTGGCTGACTCGTGTGTGGATGGAAGTTTCCACCGGATCGGTGACTGCGTTGATAGGTGCGCCGCTGCTACTGTGGCTGCTGCCGCGTTTACGCAGCATTAGCGCGCCGGATATGAAGGTTAACGATCGTGTCGCGACTGAACGCCAACATGTGCTGGCGTTTGCCCTCGCGGGCGGCGTGCTGCTGCTGATTGCTGTGGTGGTGGCGCTGTCGTTTGGCCGTGATGCGCACGGCTGGACGTGGGCGAGCGGGGCGCTGCTTGATGATTTAATGCCCTGGCGCTGGCCGCGAATTATGGCGGCGCTGTTTGCGGGCGTCATGCTGGCGGTGGCGGGCTGCATTATTCAGCGGCTGACCGGAAACCCGATGGCAAGCCCGGAAGTGCTGGGGATTAGTTCCGGTGCGGCGTTTGGCGTCGTGTTGATGCTGTTTCTGGTGCCGGGCAACGCCTTTGGCTGGCTGTTGCCTGCGGGAAGTCTCGGCGCGGCGGTGACCTTGTTAATCATTATGATCGCTGCCGGTCGCGGAGGTTTTTCCCCACACCGGATGTTGCTTGCGGGGATGGCGTTAAGCACCGCGTTCACCATGCTTTTGATGATGTTGCAGGCGAGTGGTGACCCGCGAATGGCGCAAGTGCTGACCTGGATTTCCGGTTCGACCTACAACGCGACCGATGCACAGGTCTGGCGCACCGGAATTGTGATGGTGATTTTGCTGGCGATTACTCCGCTGTGCCGCCGCTGGCTGACCATTTTACCGCTGGGTGGTGATACCGCACGAGCTGTGGGAATGGCGCTGACGCCGACGCGAATTGCGTTGCTGATGCTGGCGGCCTGTCTGACAGCGACCGCGACGATGACTATTGGACCGTTGAGTTTTGTTGGTCTGATGGCACCGCATATCGCGCGGATGATGGGCTTTCGACGGACGATGCCGCACATTGTGATTTCGGCGTTGGTGGGAGGTTTATTGCTGGTATTCGCTGACTGGTGTGGGCGGATGGTGCTGTTTCCGTTCCAGATCCCAGCGGGGCTGCTATCGACGTTTATTGGCGCGCCGTACTTTATCTATTTGTTGAGAAAGCAGAGCCGTTAATTGAATGCCTCGCCCGGTGGGCGAGGCAAAATCATCACAATTTCGCAAACACCCGACGCGCAGCATCGATGGTGTTGTTGATATCTTCCATGCTGTGCGCCACAGACATAAAGCCCGCTTCAAACGCTGACGGTGCCAGATATACACCTTCATCCAGCATCATATGGAAGAAACGCTTAAAGCGTTCCACGTCACAGGCCATCACGTCCTGGTAGCACGTCACGGACTCGGCGTCGGTAAAGAAAATACCGAACATGCCGCCAACATGGTTAACGACCAGCGGAATTCCCGCTTCTTCTGCCGCTTCCAGCAGACCTTCTGCCAAACGCGTGGTTAACTCATTCAGCGTTTCGTGAATGCCCGGCTGCGCGACTTCATTCAGACAGGCGAAACCTGCTGCCATCGCAATTGGGTTACCGGAAAGCGTACCTGCCTGATAGACCGGGCCGGTCGGAGCCAGTGCATCCATTACATCACGACGACCGCCGAATGCGCCTACTGGCATCCCGCCGCCGATGATTTTGCCCAGGCAGGTGAGATCCGGCACCACGCCGTAATAATCCTGTGCGCCTGCCAGCGCCACGCGGAAACCGGTCATAACTTCATCGATGATCAGCAACGCGCCAAACTCGTCACACAGCGCGCGCAGACCCGGCAGGAACTCTGGCAGCGGAGGAACACAGTTCATGTTGCCTGCCACTGGCTCGACGATAATGCAGGCAATCTCTTGCGGATACTGTTCAAACGCGGCGCGTACAGACGCCAGATCGTTATAGGTACAGGTTAAGGTATGTTTGGCGAAATCTGCCGGAACGCCCGGAGAGTTTGGCTGACCTAACGTGAGCGCGCCAGAACCAGCTTTCACCAGCAGGCAGTCAGCGTGACCGTGGTAACAACCTTCGAATTTAATGATTTTGTCGCGACCGGTAAAACCACGCGCCAGGCGGATGGCGCTCATCGTTGCTTCGGTGCCGGAGTTCACCATGCGCACCATATCCATCGTCGGCACGAGTTCGGTCACCAGCTCCGCCATTTTTACTTCCATTTCGGTCGGCGCGCCAAAGCTCAGACCACGTTCAGCGGCTTCAATCACTGCATTGCGGATCGCCGGATGATTATGACCCAGCACCATCGGCCCCCAGGAACCGACATAATCGATATAGGCTTTGCCATCAACGTCGTACAGATAAGCACCGTCCGCTTTTTCGATAAACAGTGGAGTGCCGCCCACGCCGGTAAAGGCGCGAACAGGAGAGTTCACACCGCCAGGGATCAGCTCGCGCGCTGCGCTGTAAAGGTTTTCAGACTTACTCATGGAGGGTTCCTGATTCGTAGAAAAAGTGAATGGCTGCTATTCTATGTTATTCATAACAAGTTAAATACTCGTCAAACATCAGGTTGCTTATACTGCTGCAACCTGGATTCCTAAGAGTATAAAAGTTTTGAGTATTTGAAACATTACGCTTTGCAAAGGATTTTCATGGAACGAGCGAGTAAAATGCCGTCATCTTATTTGTATGACCAATATGTGATCATTGGATGAAAACCGAAACTCCTTCTTATGAAATACCGCAGGCCGCGCGTCTGCGACGCAGACAACTGATTCGCCAACTTCTTGAGCGCGACAAAACGCCATTAGCCATTTTGTTTATGGCGGCGGTCGTCGGCACCCTTGTCGGGCTGGCGGCAGTTGCTTTTGACAAAGGCGTCGCCTGGTTGCAAAACCAACGTATGGGCGCGCTGGTACATACCGCTGATAATTACCCACTTCTGTTAACCGTCGCTTTTCTTTGTTCGGCGGTGCTGGCAATGTTCGGCTACTTTCTGGTGCGTAAATACGCGCCAGAAGCAGGTGGTTCGGGGATTCCGGAAATTGAAGGGGCGCTGGAAGATCAACGTCCCGTTCGCTGGTGGCGTGTATTGCCGGTGAAATTCTTTGGCGGGTTGGGGACACTCGGTGGTGGTATGGTTCTGGGGCGTGAAGGACCAACCGTGCAAATCGGCGGTAACATTGGCCGTATGGTGCTTGATATTTTCCGCATGAAAGGTGATGAAGCTCGCCACACGTTGCTGGCAACCGGTGCTGCGGCGGGTCTGGCGGCGGCCTTTAACGCGCCGCTGGCGGGTATTCTATTTATTATCGAAGAGATGCGTCCGCAATTTCGCTATACGCTGATTTCGATTAAGGCGGTATTTATTGGCGTCATTATGTCGACCATTATGTACCGGATATTTAATCACGAAGTCGCGTTAATTGACGTCGGTAAACTTTCTGACGCGCCGCTCAATACGCTGTGGCTTTATCTGATCCTCGGTATTATTTTTGGTATTTTCGGCCCTATTTTTAATAAATGGGTGCTGGGGATGCAGGATTTACTGCACCGTGTGCACGGCGGCAATATCACTAAATGGGTGCTGATGGGCGGTGCGATTGGCGGCCTGTGCGGTTTGCTGGGGTTCGTTGCGCCAGAAACTTCGGGCGGCGGTTTTAACCTGATTCCTATCGCCACAGCGGGGAATTTCAGCATGGGAATGCTGATTTTTATTTTTGTCGCTCGGGTGATCACTACGCTGCTCTGCTTCTCTTCCGGTGCGCCGGGCGGTATTTTCGCTCCGATGCTGGCGCTCGGTACGGTTTTGGGAACGGCATTTGGCATGGCTGCCACGGAGATATTTCCGCAATACCACCTTGAAGCAGGGACATTTGCTATTGCTGGAATGGGGGCGTTACTGGCAGCCTCTGTTCGTGCGCCGTTGACCGGGATCATCCTGGTGCTTGAGATGACAGATAACTATCAGCTCATTTTGCCAATGATTATTACCGGTCTTGGCGCAACACTATTAGCACAATTTACTGGTGGGAAACCGTTATACTCGGCGATTCTTGCCCGCACGCTGGCAAAACAGGAAGCGGAGCAGCTGGCGCGAAGCAAGGCCGTGGCTGCCAGCGAGAATACTTGAATGAAATACCAGGGTATTAGATAATGGCAGTTATTATTGGGTTAGAATTTGCCCAATTGCCGATGTCGTTTGGAGCAAAATATGAGTGATGACGTAGCACTGCCGCTGGAGTTTACCGACGCAGCAGCCAACAAAGTTAAAAGCCTGATCGCTGACGAAGATAACCCGAATCTGAAATTACGCGTGTATATCACCGGTGGCGGTTGCAGCGGCTTCCAGTATGGTTTCACCTTTGATGATCAGGTGAACGAAGGCGATATGACCATCGAAAAACAGGGCGTTGGCCTGGTGGTTGACCCGATGAGCCTGCAATATCTGGTCGGCGGTTCCGTTGATTATACCGAAGGTCTGGAAGGTTCACGCTTCATCGTAACCAACCCGAATGCGAAAAGCACCTGCGGTTGCGGTTCTTCCTTCAGCATCTAATCTGCTGTTAATGTGCCGGATAAACTATCCGGCACATCTTCTCTCTTCAACGCCCATTCTCATCCAGCGCAAAAGTCGGCAATTTCAGATGCCACCGAATAGCCGCCAGCCGAATTAATAGCGTTACAACCATTCCCATCATACTGGCTGTTTCCAGCGGTACGGAGAAGGTGTAATGAGCTGTCGCGTGGACAATACCGCCGATAATACAGGCCGTTGCGTAGATTTCTGTGCGTAATATCATGGGGATTTCGCGCGCCAGCACATCGCGGATGATCCCGCCGCCAACGCCGGTGATCACACCCATACAAACCGCGATTAACGGGCCGGCTTCCGCATTAAAGGCTTTGTTGACGCCAATGCCAACGAACACAGCCAGACCAACAGCATCCAGTACCGGCAGCATCCATTTGGGTAAGCGCCTTGGCTGGCGTACCAGAACGATAGTCAGCATACTGGTCACCATCGCGACAACCAGATCGGTGGGATCTTTCACCCAAAATACCGGACCGTGATCCAGCGCCATGTCGCGAATTGTCCCGCCACCTACTGCGGTAACCACGCCCAGAACCAGGACGCCAAAAGGGTCCATACGCAATTTTCCGGCCAGCAAAACGCCGGAGATGGCAAATACCGCTGTACCGACTATATCCAGCCAATAGACGAGCATTTTTCAATCCCCACTGAGCACCTGAAAGGTCAGGCGCTAATCCACTTGTGAAAGCGCATTACAGAGTTGTTGTGCAGCGAGGATAATACGTGGGCTTGCGCGTTCAAACCAGTCACTTGTGAGAGGAATAACGGGAATTTTGAGTTGTTCGCCCCAGTATTGCTTTATTTTAGGAATTTTATCCGCTCCGCCAGTGATGACAATGGCCTGCGGCGCGCGTGCTAATACTTGTTCACGGCTAACCTGCGGCCAGGGAACTCGACTGTCTTTAAAGATGTTTTCTCCGCCGCAAACTTCCAGTATCTGGTTCTGAATCGACTCTTTTCCGCTGGTGAATGGCGGATTAATGCCGAATTGTAAGAAAACACGTTTTTTCGGTTTATCAGCATATTGCGCTTTCAGTTGCGCATACTGTTCCAGTAAGGTTTGCGCGGCTTTTCCGGCCTTGTCAGGTTGCGGACTCCAGGGAGCCAGTTGACGTAACGCATCGGCAATTTGTTCAATGCTTGTCGCATCG
Source organism: Escherichia sp. MOD1-EC6475 (assembly GCF_003046645.1). Lineage (NCBI taxonomy): Bacteria > Pseudomonadati > Pseudomonadota > Gammaproteobacteria > Enterobacterales > Enterobacteriaceae > Escherichia > Escherichia sp. MOD1-EC6475. The sequence continues at coordinate 120,381 of NZ_PZKQ01000043.1, forward strand.
ACCCACATGACTTTTATTCCCAGCGAAGCAAGCTGGTCAACCTGCCGCTCGGCATTGCCTCCGCGCCAGGCAACCACCAAATCGGGTTTCAGCGCCACGATGCGTTCCAGATTCATCCCTTGCCAGGTGGAAACCTGCTCAATCTTCTGTGCTTCTGGCGGGTAGTCGGAATAACTGCTGACCCCTACCGGCGTGATCCCGGCGGCAAAGGCAAGTTCAGTGTTGGCAGGAGAAAGTGTGATAACGCGCGGCGCGGCGTTGAGCCACAGCGGCGCGAGAAAAGACAGGGCGACCAGCGCCCTGAACAGTGACTTAGCCATGAGCCAGTTTCTGCACCAGTGATTCAACCATCAGGCTGGACTGTTTGGCTGCAACGGCCAGAAATTCGTCGAAGCTGAGATGAGACTGTTGATCAGCCACGTCGGAGATGGCGCGTACCACCACAAACGGTACGTTAAAATTGTGGCAAACATGAGCGATAGCTGTCGCTTCCATCTCTACCGCAATGGCCTGCGGGAAGTTGTGGCGGATTTTCGCCAGGCCAACAGAGCCGTTGATGAACGCGTCGCCGCTGACAATCAGACCACGTACAGCGTTAAGATTCAGTTCGGCAATGCAGGACTCGGCGGCAGCGATCAGTTTATCATCAGCTTTGAAGCCTGCCGGGCAGCCAGGTAACTGACCATATTCATAACCAAATGCCGTGACATCCGCGTCGTGATAGCGTGCTTCGTCAGAGACAACGATATCGCCCACTTTCAGCGTTGGCGCCAGGCCCCCTGCAGAACCGGTGTTAATAATCACATCTGGTTTGCAGTGTTCCAGCAGCAGAGTCGCACCCAGCGCCGCAGCGACTTTACCGATGCCCGATTTCAGAAGGGCAACCTCGGTTCCGTTCAGTTGACCTGTGTAGATTTCACAGCCACCCAGACGGAGAGTTTGACGGTTTTCGATTTTGTCACGCAGCAGCGTAACTTCTTCTTCCATTGCACCAATGATGCCGATTTTCATAGATTTACTCGCGATAAGCCCGATTTGAGGGCATAGTTTATCATGCGCTTACGGGGAAGCGTATTTCTCACGCGGGAGAGGACATGGCACAGATTGATTTCCGAAAAAAAATAAACTGGCATCGTCGTTATCGTTCACCGCAGGGTGTTAAAACCGAACATGAGATCTTGCGGATCTTCGAAAGCGATCGCGGACGTATTATTAACTCTCCGGCGATTCGTCGTCTGCAACAAAAGACCCAGGTTTTTCCACTTGAGCGCAATGCTGCTGTACGCACGCGTCTTACCCATTCAATGGAAGTTCAGCAGGTGGGGCGCTATATCGCCAAAGAGATTTTAAGTCGTCTGAAAGAACTTAAATTGCTGGAGGAGTACGGCCTGGATGAACTGACCGGGCCGTTTGAAAGCATTGTCGAGATGTCATGCCTGATGCACGATATCGGTAATCCACCGTTTGGTCATTTTGGCGAAGCGGCTATAAATGACTGGTTTCGCCAGCGTTTGTACCCAGCGGATGCCGAAAGTCAGCCGCTGACCGACGATCGCTGTAGCGTGACAGCGTTGCGATTGCGGGAAGGGGAGGAACAACTTAACGAGCTGCGGCGCAAAATTCGTCAGGACTTATGTCATTTTGAAGGTAATGCACAAGGTATTCGTCTGGTGCATACATTGATGCGGATGAATCTCACCTGGGCGCAGGTTGGCGGTATTTTAAAATATACTCGTCCGGCGTGGTGGCGTGGTGAAACGCCTGAGACTCACCACTATTTAATGAAAAAACCGGGCTATTATCTTTCTGAAGAAGCCTATATTGCCCGTTTGCGTAAAGAACTTTATTTGGCGCTTTACAGTCGTTTTCCATTAACGTGGATTATGGAAGCAGCTGACGATATCTCTTATTGTGTGGCTGATCTTGAAGATGCGGTAGAGAAAAGAATATTTACCGTTGAGCAGCTTTATCATCATTTGCATGATGCGTGGGGTCAGCATGAGAAAGGTTCTCTGTTTGCACAAGTGGTAGAAAATGCTTGGGAAAAATCGCGCTCAAATAGTTTAAGCCGCAGTACGGAAGATCAGTTTTTTATGTATTTACGGGTGAACACCCTCAATAAGCTGGTGCCCTATGCGGCACAACGATTTATTGATAATTTGCCGACGATTTTTGCCGGAACGTTTAATCATGCCCTGTTAGAAGATGCCAGTGAATGTAGTGAACTTTTGAAGTTATATAAAAATGTCGCCGTAAAACATGTGTTTAGCCATCCAGATGTCGAGCAGCTTGAGTTGCAGGGGTATCGGGTGATTAGCGGGTTATTAGAGATTTATCGTCCTTTATTAAGCATGTCATTATCAGACTTTACTGAACTGGTAGAAAAAGAGCGAGTAAAACGTTTCCCCATTGAATCACGCTTATTCCATAAGCTCTCAACGCGCCATCGGCTGGCCTATGTCGAGGCTGTCAGTAAATTATCGTCAGATTCTCCTGAGTTCCCGTTATGGGAATATTATTATCGTTGTCGGCTGTTACAGGATTATATCAGTGGCATGACGGACCTTTATGCGTGGGATGAATATCGGCGGCTGATGGCGGTAGAACAATAACCAGGCTTTTGTAAAGACGGACAATAAATTTTTACTTTTTGCAGAAACTTTAGTTCGGAACTTCGCGCTATAAAACGAATCTGAAGAACACAGCAATTTTGCGTTATCTGTTAATCGAGACTGAAATACATGAAAAAAACCACATTAGCACTGAGTGCACTGGCTCTGAGTTTAGGTTTGGCGTTATCTCCGCTCTCTGCAACGGCGGCTGAGACTTCTTCAGCAACGACAGCCCAGCAGATGCCAAGCCTTGCACCGATGCTCGAAAAGGTGATGCCTTCAGTGGTCAGCATTAACGTAGAAGGTAGCACAACCGTTAATACGCCGCGTATGCCGCGTAATTTCCAGCAGTTCTTCGGTGATGATTCTCCGTTCTGCCAGGACGGTTCTCCGTTCCAGAGCTCTCCGTTCTGCCAGGGCGGGCAGGGCGGTAACGGCGGCGGCCAGCAACAAAAATTTATGGCGCTGGGGTCTGGCGTTATTATTGATGCCGATAAAGGCTATGTCGTCACCAACAACCACGTTGTCGATAACGCGACAGTCATTAAAGTTCAGTTAAGTGATGGTCGTAAGTTCGACGCGAAAATGGTCGGCAAAGATCCGCGTTCTGATATCGCGCTGATCCAAATCCAGAACCCGAAAAACCTGACTGCAATTAAGATGGCGGATTCCGACGCGTTGCGCGTGGGGGATTACACCGTCGCTATCGGTAACCCGTTTGGTCTGGGCGAGACGGTAACTTCCGGTATCGTCTCTGCGTTGGGGCGTAGCGGCCTGAATGCCGAAAACTACGAAAACTTCATCCAGACCGATGCGGCGATCAACCGTGGTAACTCCGGTGGTGCGCTGGTTAACCTGAACGGCGAACTGATCGGTATCAACACCGCGATCCTCGCACCGGACGGCGGCAACATCGGTATCGGTTTTGCTATCCCGAGCAACATGGTGAAAAACCTGACCTCGCAGATGGTGGAATACGGCCAGGTGAAACGCGGTGAGCTGGGTATTATGGGAACCGAACTGAACTCCGAACTGGCGAAAGCGATGAAAGTTGACGCCCAGCGCGGTGCATTCGTAAGTCAGGTTCTGCCGAATTCTTCTGCCGCGAAAGCTGGTATTAAAGCAGGTGATGTGATCACCTCCCTGAACGGTAAGCCAATCAGCAGCTTTGCCGCGCTGCGAGCTCAGGTTGGCACTATGCCAGTGGGCAGCAAACTGACTCTGGGCTTACTGCGCGACGGTAAGCAGGTTAACGTGAACCTGGAACTGCAGCAGAGCAGCCAGAATCAGGTTGATTCCAGCTCCATCTTCAACGGCATTGAAGGCGCTGAGATGAGCAACAAAGGCAAAGATCAGGGCGTCGTCGTGAACAACGTGAAAACGGGCACCCCGGCTGCACAGATTGGCCTGAAAAAAGGTGATGTGATTATTGGCGCGAACCAGCAGGCAGTGAAAAACATCGCTGAACTGCGTAAAGTTCTCGACAGTAAACCGTCCGTGCTGGCACTGAACATTCAGCGCGGCGACAGCACCATCTACCTGTTAATGCAGTAATCTCCCTTAACCCCTTCCCGTCCAGGGAAGGGGGTCTTCATGCAATCTGTGAACTACCCCACAACTCCATATATATCTTCGTTCCTTTGGGCATTTGCACAATGCCGCGCTTCCCTCACTTCCTTATGCTAAACCGTGCACAACGGAGGGCTTATGGCTGGCTGGCATCTTGATACCAAAATGGCGCAGGACATTGTGGCGCGCACCATGCGCATTATCGATACCAATATCAATGTAATGGATGCTCGCGGGCGCATTATTGGCAGCGGCGATCGTGAACGTATTGGTGAATTGCACGAAGGTGCGTTGCTGGTACTTTCGCAGGGACGAGTAGTCGATATCGATGACGCGGTAGCACGTCATCTGCACGGTGTGCGGCAGGGGATTAATCTACCGTTACGGCTGGAAGGTGAGATTGTCGGCGTAATTGGCCTGACTGGTGAACCAGAGAATCTGCGCAAATATGGCGAACTGGTCTGTATGACGGCTGAAATGATGCTGGAACAGTCGCGGTTGATGCACCTGCTGGCGCAGGATAGCCGTTTGCGGGAAGAACTGGTGATGAACCTGATTCAGGCCGAGGAGAATACACCCGCACTCACTGAATGGGCGCAACGGCTGGGGATCGACCTCAATCAACCGCGAGTGGTGGCTATTGTCGAGGTCGACAGCGGTCAGCTTGGCGTAGATAGCGCAATGGCGGAGTTACAGCAATTGCAAAACGCGCTGATTACACCCGAGCGTAATAATCTGGTGGCGATTGTCTCGCTGACCGAAATGGTGGTGTTGAAACCGGCGTTGAATCCGTTTGGGCGCTGGGATGCAGAAGAACATTGTAAGCGAGTTGAGCAGCTCATTACTCGTATGAAAGAGTACGGTCAGCTGCGATTTCGCGTTTCGTTGGGTAATTATTTTACCGGACCTGGCAGTATTGCTCGCTCTTACCGCACGGCGAAAACAACGATGGTGGTTGGTAAACAGCGAATGCCCGAAAATCGCTGCTATTTTTATCAGGATTTGATGCTGCCAGTCTTACTTGATAGTTTGCGCGGCGACTGGCAGGCCAACGAACTGGCGCGACCGCTGGCGCGATTGAAAGCGATGGACACTAACGGCTTGCTGCGGCGAACGCTGGCAGCGTGGTTTCGCCATAATGTGCAACCGCTGGCAACGTCAAAGGCGCTGTTTATCCATCGAAATACGCTGGAGTATCGACTTAATCGCATCTCTGAATTAACCGGGCTGGATTTGGGCAATTTTGATGACAGGTTGCTGCTGTATGTGGCGCTGCAACTGGATGAAGAGCGGTAGGTTCATAACAAAATTAAAGCCGGGTGATACTTTACCCGGCTCGCAGAATGACATCAGTTACTATTATTTGCGTGTCAGCTTTTCCAGATCCGCTTCAATCTCACTGATCTTATTGGTTACCACTGACTCCAGGTGACGCAAGTCATCGAGGATCTTACGCTTAAGGTCAACTTCGCTACGGTCACGCTGGCAGATTTGATCAAGCTCATCAATGATATAACGAAGATTTGGGCTGATTTCCTGCACTTCTTTATAACCCTGACCCACACCATCGGCGACCACCGTTTTGCGCTGACGCGGATATTTAAACTTCACGCTCTTGGCGAAAAACTCACCTTTGTCTTTCTGAAAATAGATTTTCAGAATATCGTTGTTGGCTTCCTGCCGGAGGCTGTAACGATCAATTTCTTCAGGATTGGTAATACCCAGACTTTTCAGATTGTCGTACATAGCGTTACCTCAAAATGAGTCAGTAAATTGTGCTTATTTTAGCATTTGGCCTGGCCCGCCCGGCTCGACTGTGATCGCAGAAAGCCTTTTTCTTCCAGACTTCTATCATGGCGTAAAAATCAAAAAATTACCTGCTTTATTGTGGCGATAAAATTCACGTCTACACCAGTTCCAGCATCGTTACTTCCGGGCGGCAGTTCAGACGCAAACCATACAAACTGCCCACGCCACGGGTTGTGTAGATGTGTCGTTCGCCAAAGGCATTTAATCCGGCGACGTAACGTTTATCTTCGACAGGGGCAAAAGGTTCACCAACCAACGGTACGCGCAGTTGCCCGCCATGAGTATGGCCGCACAGCATCAGATCCCAGGGTTCATCACGCATGACTTCTTTGCTGTCGGGATTATGTGCCAGCACCAGACGAGGCAGATTTGCTTCGCTGGCAGGAGGTGGTTTGCATTGCCCGGCCCATAAATCACCGGTGCTTACCAGTTCAAATTGTCTGTTCGGCGTGGCGATCACCGTTGCCTGGTTAAACAACACCGTGATGCCCGCCGATTTCAGCGCATCGCCAATTAAGCGATTCTTTTGTGTGCCGACGGGGCGATCGTGGTTGCCAAAACAGGCAAATGTCGGCGCACATTTGGCAAGGGGAGAGAGTACGTCACTGAACGCCGAAAAATTCAGCGGCATATCAAATAAGACATAATCGCCGCCCAGCAAAATCAAATCAGGCTTTTGCGCTACGCCAAGGGCAATAGCGTCAGAAATCAGGTTTAAAGGAACAAAACGAGAGTAATGGAGATCTGCCAGAAAAAGAATTTTGAATGGAGGAGCTTTGTCTTTAAAAAAGGCGAGGCGGTGATGGGTTAATTCAAGCCAGCTGGGTTCCAGGTAATGCATATAACCGAAACCTGAACTCACCGCTAACGTTGCGGCGGTAGCCTGTAAAAAACGCCTGCGTGTGATCATCATCCATCCCTGCAAAAAAACTGGGCAGCATCATGCTGCCCGTGTACGTACTCTTAATCGATGGTACGCAGCAGTTCGTTAATGCCGACTTTGCCGCGAGTTTTCGCGTCAACTTTCTTAACGATAACCGCACAGTAGAGGCTGTATTTGCCATCTTTCGACGGCAGGTTGCCAGAAACAACCACAGAACCTGCCGGAACGCGGCCGTAGTGGATTTCGCCGGTTTCACGGTCGTAAATACGGGTGCTCTGACCGATATATACGCCCATGGAAATGACGGAGCCTTCTTCGACAATTACGCCTTCAACCACTTCAGAGCGCGCGCCGATGAAGCAGTTATCTTCAATGATGGTCGGGTTAGCCTGCAGCGGCTCCAGCACACCACCAATGCCTACACCACCAGACAGGTGGACGTTTTTACCAATCTGCGCACAGGAACCGACGGTGGCCCAGGTATCAACCATCGTACCTTCATCAACATATGCGCCAATGTTGACGTAAGACGGCATCAGCACGGTGTTACGGGCAATAAACGCACCCTGACGTACCGCCGCTGGTGGTACAACACGGAAGCCTTCTTTCTGGAAACGTGCTTCGTCGTAGTTGGCGAATTTCATCGGCACTTTATCGAAGTAGCGGCTTTCTGCCCCTTCGATCACCTGATTATCATTAATACGGAAAGAGAGCAGCACCGCTTTTTTCAACCACTGATGCGTCACCCACTGACCGTCAATTTTTTCCGCAACACGCAGCGCGCCGGAGTCCAGCAGCGAGATCACCTGATTTACCGCTTCGCGGGTAACGGTGTCTGCATTAGCTGGCGTGATTTCGGCACGGCGTTCAAAAGCGGTTTCAATAATGTTCTGTAACTGCTGCATTGTTAAACTCTTTTCATATCAGTAAACACATCACCCTTTATCGTTTGGATTGAGGGCCTCTGTCAACCGCTGATGCACTTCCTGCTGCAACTCATTATTAAGTGCACGTCGGTCGGCGGTGGCGATTATGAATAAATCTTCTACTCGCTCACCAATGGTTGTAATTCGGGCGCCATGAAGCGAAATTCCCAGATCGGCAAAAATTTTCCCCACCCGTGCCAGCAGTCCTGGTTGGTCGAGGGCGATCAGTTCGAGGAATGATTTTCGGTCGGTATGGGTCGGCAAAAACGTCACTTCGGTTTCAACAGTAAAGTGACGTAATTTGGCGGGTTGACGACGCGGCTGTGGCGGTTGCCAGGTGCTTTGTGTCAGCACCTGTTCCAGACCAAAGCGAATAACCTCATGGCGATCTGCGGATAGCGGGCTGCCATCCGGCTCCAGCACAATGAAGGTATCCATCGCCATACCGTCGCGGGTCGTGAAAATTTGCGCGTCATGAACGCTTAAATTGCGGCGGTCTAATTCGGCACACACGGCAGCAAAGAGATATGGACGGTCAGGGCTCCAGATAAATATCTCCGTACCGCCGCGCGTAGCCTGTGGGCTAAGTAATACCAGCGGCTTGCTTAAATCATGTTGTAATAAATGGCGAGCGTGCCAGGCCAGTTGATTTGGGCTATGGCGGACAAAATAGTTAGCGCGACAGCGAGACCAGATCTGGTGTAGCGCCTCTTCGTCGATATTGTCCATACGCAGCAGCGCCAGCGCCTGAAGCTGGTGATGGCGAACCCGTTCGCGCATATCTGGCGTGTTTTGCATTCCGCGTCGTAGCTGTTTTTCGGTGGCAAAATAGAGTTCGCGCAACAGACTTTGCTTCCAGCTATTCCACAGCGTTTCGTTGGTGGCGCAAATATCGGCTACCGTCAGACAGACCAGAAAACGCAGTCGATTTTCCGTTTGTACTTCTTCGGCGAATTGTTTGATGACTTCCGGATCCTGAATATCGCGGCGCTGGGCGGTGACCGACATCAGCAAGTGCTGGCGAACCAGCCAGGCGACCAGTTGCGTTTCGCGTGAGTTCAGACCGTGGAGTTCGGCAAAATGCACCACGTCTTGTGCGCCGAGTATGGAGTGATCGCCGCCGCGCCCTTTGGCGATATCGTGAAACAGTGCGGCGATGAAAATCAGCTCCGGTGACGGCAGGCGCGGCCAGACGTCCACACACAACGGATGGCGCTGGCGCGTTTCTTCACTGGCAAAACTCTCCAGTTTCAACATCACGCGAATGGTATGTTCATCCACTGTGTAAGCGTGGAACAGGTCAAACTGCATCTGCCCAACGATATGCGACCATTGGGGCATATAGGCGCCCAGCACGCTATGGCGATGCATCGGCAGTAACCCGCGACGCATTGCGCCGGGGTGACGCAGAATGCTCAAAAATAGCTTTCGCGCTTCAGGAATGTTGCACAGTGGTTGTTGCAGATGACGGCGGGCGTGACGTAACTGGCGCAGCGTGGTGGAGTAAATGCCGGTGATCGCGCTATTACGCACCATCGTATAGAACATGCGTAATATCGCTTCCGGTTGACGCATAAACAGCGTTTCATCGCGCAGGTCGATAAGCGTACCGCGTAGCTGAAACTCATCGTCAATCGGACGCGGCTTTTCATCGGCGGGCAGGGCGAGGATGGCTTCATCAAACAGTTGTAGCAGCATCTGGTTGAGTTCGCTGACGCGGCGCGTGACGCGGAAATAATCCTTCATCATCCGCTCGACCGGTTCGTTACCTTCACCACTGTAATTCAGACGCTGGGCGACGCTAAGCTGGCGATCAAACAACAGGCGGTTATCGTAACGGCTGACGACCAGATGCAGGGCAAAGCGAATACGCCACAAAATATGCAGGCACTCGTTTAATTCTGCTCGTTCCGCTGAGGTTAAGAAGCCAAACCCGACCATTTCATCCAGCGATGTTGCGCCAAAATGGCGGCGGGCCACCCACTGTAAAGTGTGTATATCACGTAAGCCACCGGGGCTGCTTTTGATGTCTGGCTCAAGGTTGTAGCTGGTTCCGTGGTAACGCTGATGGCGCTGGTTCTGTTCTTCAACTTTCGCCGCGTAGAACTTGTCGGAAGGCCAGAATCCTTCGCTGAAAATGTGTTTTTGCAGTTCGAGAAATAGCGCCACATCGCCAATCAACAGGCGTGATTCAATTAAATTGGTGGCGACGGTTAAATCCGATAACCCTTCCAGGATGCATTCTTCAAGCGTACGTACGCTATGACCAACTTCCAGTTTCACATCCCAGAGCAGCGTTAACAGCTCGCCTACTTTTTGTGCCTGGTCGTCCGGGAGTTTCTTACGGCTTAAGATCAGTAAATCGACGTCTGAAAGCGGATGCAGCTCGCCACGACCATAGCCACCGACAGCGACCAGCGCCAGGTCGGCAATCTGGCTGAAACCGGCTTCAATCCATAACCGTTGCAGGAGTTGGTCGATAAACTCGGTACGGGCTTCAATCAATTGTTCTGCGGAGATCCCGCTATCAAAGGCATCGCCCAGCCAACGCTGGAAGGTATCAATATGGGCTTTTATCCCAGAGACGGTTAATTCGTCACGGGGCCAGACGCATGGATTTTGCGGTTGACCGGGCAGGGTGGGGAGAGCGGTATTTGCGTACTGTTCTGGAAGGGTATTCATTGTGCGCCACCCATAGGATTAAATTATCGCATTAAAAAAGCCGGCATTCGCCGGCTTCAGATGACTGACAAACTGGCTTAATAGCCAAAATGGGCACGTTTTCCCCCTCGCCCTTTTAGGGAGAGGGTCGGGGTGAGGGTGATTATTCGCACCAGAACTGGTCTGTTCCCCTCACCCTAACCCTCTCCCCTGAAGGGGCGAGGGGACTGTCCGGGCTCTTTTTTAGGCCTTGTCATCAGTCTGAAGCCAGCTTTATTTTATTCGTCGTGCGAGATTATCGCCGGGATGGTGTCATCCTTGCGTAGCGTCAGAATTTCGCAGCCGTTATCAGTCACCACAATAGTATGCTCGTATTGTGCAGACAAGCTGCGATCTTTGGTTTTTACCGTCCAGCCATCTTTCATGGTGCGGATCTCTTTTTTACCCGCGTTGACCATTGGCTCGATGGTGAACGTCATCCCCGGTTTCAGCACGACATTGGTTTCAGGAGAGTCATAGTGCAGCACCTGCGGTTCTTCATGGAAGCCGCGACCAATACCGTGACCGCAATATTCACGAACGACGGAGAAGCCTTCTGCTTCGACAAATTTCTGAATCGCCGCGCCGATTTCGCGCAGATTGATGCCTGGTTTTACCATACGCAGCGCCAGGTACAGGCTCTCTTGCGTGATGCGGCACAGGCGTTCGCCCATGATGGTTGGCTTACCGACGATAAACATTTTCGAGGTGTCGCCGTGGAAACCGTCTTTAATTACGGTGACGTCAATGTTAACGATATCGCCGTCTTTCAGCAGCTTGGCGTCGTCCGGGATACCGTGGCACACCACTTCATTAATAGAGATGCAAACGGATTTCGGATAACCGTGATAGCCGAGGCAGGCAGAAACCGCGTGTTGTTCATTCACAATGTAATCATTACAGATGCGATCCAGCTCGCCGGTGCTGACGCCCGGTTTAACATAGGGTTCGATCATTTCCAGCACTTCGGCAGCCAGGCGGCCAGCGACGCGCATTTTTTCGATATCTTCAGGGGTCTTGATTGAGATAGCCATTAATTCTGTCCATCAGCGTCGGTGATACCGACAATATATATGTAAGTGCTGTCAATGGTATCACACCCTGTCAAATTGAGAATCATTCTGAACTTCGCGAAACGTGCCACCGAGGGTTTTCTATAATAGAAAATTCAGCGTCTGATGCTGTACACAGCGCCAACAATTATTGGAGTCCACGGCGTATTTGTGGTATAAAGCGCGCCGGACTTCCGATCCATTTCGTATACACAGACTGGACGGAAGCGACAATCTCACTTTGTGTAACAACACACACGTATCGGCACATATTCCGGGGTGCCCTTTGGGGTCGGTAATATGGGATACGTGGAGGCATAACCCCAACTTTTATATAGAGGTTTTAATCATGGCAACTGTTTCCATGCGCGACATGCTCAAGGCTGGTGTTCACTTTGGTCACCAGACCCGTTACTGGAACCCGAAAATGAAGCCGTTCATCTTCGGTGCGCGTAACAAAGTTCACATCATCAACCTTGAGAAAACTGTACCGATGTTCAACGAAGCTCTGGCTGAACTGAACAAGATTGCTTCTCGCAAAGGTAAAATCCTTTTCGTTGGTACTAAACGCGCTGCAAGCGAAGCGGTGAAAGACGCTGCTCTGAGCTGCGACCAGTTCTTCGTGAACCATCGCTGGCTGGGCGGTATGCTGACTAACTGGAAAACCGTTCGTCAGTCCATCAAACGTCTGAAAGACCTGGAAACTCAGTCTCAGGACGGTACTTTCGACAAGCTGACCAAGAAAGAAGCGCTGATGCGCACTCGTGAGCTGGAGAAACTGGAAAACAGCCTGGGCGGTATCAAAGACATGGGCGGTCTGCCGGACGCTCTGTTTGTAATCGATGCTGACCACGAACACATTGCTATCAAAGAAGCAAACAACCTGGGTATTCCGGTATTTGCTATCGTTGATACCAACTCTGATCCGGACGGTGTTGACTTCGTTATCCCGGGTAACGACGACGCAATCCGTGCTGTGACCCTGTACCTGGGCGCTGTTGCTGCAACCGTACGTGAAGGCCGTTCTCAGGATCTGGCTTCTCAGGCGGAAGAAAGCTTCGTAGAAGCTGAGTAATAAGGCACGCTCGTACGAGCCCTTATAGACCAGGTAGTACACGTTTGGTTAGGGGGCCTGCATATGGCCCCCTTTTTCACTTTTATATCTGTGCGGTTTAATGCCGGGCAGATCACATCTCCGAGGATTTTAGAATGGCTGAAATTACCGCATCCCTGGTAAAAGAGCTGCGTGAGCGTACTGGCGCAGGCATGATGGATTGCAAAAAAGCACTGACTGAAGCTAACGGCGACATCGAGCTGGCAATCGAAAACATGCGTAAGTCCGGTGCTATCAAAGCAGCGAAAAAAGCAGGCAACGTTGCTGCTGACGGCGTGATCAAAACCAAAATCGACGGCAACTACGGCATCATTCTGGAAGTTAACTGCCAGACTGACTTCGTAGCAAAAGACGCTGGTTTCCAGGCGTTCGCAGACAAAGTTCTGGACGCAGCTGTAGCTGGCAAAATCACTGACGTTGAAGTTCTGAAAGCACAGTTCGAAGAAGAACGCGTTGCGCTGGTAGCGAAAATCGGTGAAAACATCAACATTCGCCGCGTTGCTGCGCTGGAAGGCGACGTTCTGGGTTCTTATCAGCACGGTGCGCGTATCGGCGTTCTGGTTGCTGCTAAAGGCGCTGACGAAGAGCTGGTTAAACACATCGCTATGCACGTTGCTGCAAGCAAGCCGGAATTCATCAAGCCGGAAGACGTATCTGCTGAAGTGGTAGAGAAAGAATACCAGGTACAGCTGGATATCGCGATGCAGTCTGGTAAGCCGAAAGAAATCGCAGAGAAAATGGTTGAAGGCCGCATGAAGAAATTCACCGGCGAAGTTTCTCTGACCGGTCAGCCGTTCGTAATGGAACCGGCAAAAACTGTTGGTCAGCTGCTGAAAGAGCATAACGCTGAAGTGACTGGCTTCATCCGCTTCGAAGTGGGTGAAGGCATCGAGAAAGTTGAGACTGACTTTGCAGCAGAAGTTGCTGCGATGTCCAAGCAGTCTTAATTATCGAAAAGGAGCCGCCTGAGGGCGGCTTCTTTTTGCGCCCATCTTGTAAATTCAGCTAACCCTTATGGGGCTGCGCTGAAAAGCGACGTACAATGTCGCTAGTATTAATTCATTTCAATCGTTGACAGTCTCAGGAAAGAAACATGGCTACCAATGCAAAACCCGTCTATAAACGCATTCTGCTTAAGTTGAGTGGCGAAGCTCTGCAGGGCACTGAAGGCTTCGGTATTGATGCAAGCATACTGGATCGCATGGCTCAGGAAATCAAAGAACTGGTTGAACTGGGTATTCAGGTTGGTGTGGTGATTGGTGGGGGTAACCTGTTCCGTGGCGCTGGTCTGGCGAAAGCGGGTATGAACCGCGTTGTGGGCGACCACATGGGGATGCTGGCTACCGTAATGAACGGTCTGGCAATGCGTGATGCACTGCACCGCGCCTATGTGAACGCTCGTCTGATGTCCGCTATTCCATTGAATGGCGTATGCGACAGCTACAGCTGGGCAGAAGCTATCAGTCTGTTGCGCAACAACCGTGTGGTGATCCTCTCCGCCGGTACTGGTAATCCATTCTTTACCACTGACTCCGCAGCTTGCCTGCGTGGTATCGAAATTGAAGCCGATGTGGTGCTGAAAGCAACCAAAGTTGACGGTGTGTTTACCGCTGACCCGGCGAAAGATCCAACTGCAACTATGTACGAGCAGCTGACCTACAGTGAAGTTCTGGAAAAAGAGCTGAAAGTAATGGACCTGGCGGCCTTCACGCTGGCTCGTGACCACAAATTACCGATTCGTGTTTTCAACATGAATAAACCGGGTGCGCTGCGCCGTGTGGTAATGGGTGAAAAAGAAGGGACTTTAATCACGGAATAATTCCCGTGATGGATAAATAAGGGTAAGATTCCGCATAAGTATCGCGGGGGCGTAAGTCTGGTTATAAGACGTTATTGTTGCAGGCAGTTTGGTCACGGTCAGCGCGCAGCAACCGGAGCGTACATAAGTACGTGAGGATGGCGAGCACTGCCCGGGGGCAAAATGGCAAATAAAATAGCCTAATAATCCAGACGATTACCCGTAATATGTTTAATCAGGGCTATACTTAGCACACTTCCACTGTGTGTGACTGTCTGGTCTGACTGAGACAAGTTTTCAAGGATTCGTAACGTGATTAGCGATATCAGAAAAGATGCTGAAGTACGCATGGACAAATGCGTCGAAGCGTTCAAAACCCAAATCAGCAAAATACGCACGGGTCGTGCTTCTCCCAGCCTGCTGGATGGCATTGTCGTGGAATATTACGGCACGCCGACGCCGCTGCGTCAGCTGGCAAGCGTAACGGTAGAAGATTCCCGCACTCTGAAAATCAACGTGTTTGATCGTTCAATGTCTCCGGCCGTTGAAAAAGCGATTATGGCGTCCGATCTCGGCCTGAACCCGAACTCTGCAGGTAGCGACATCCGTGTTCCGCTGCCGCCGCTGACGGAAGAACGCCGTAAAGATCTGACTAAAATCGTTCGTGGTGAAGCTGAACAGGCGCGTGTTGCAGTACGTAACGTGCGTCGTGATGCGAACGATAAAGTGAAAGCACTGTTGAAAGATAAAGAGATCAGCGAAGACGACGATCGCCGTTCTCAGGACGATGTACAGAAACTGACTGATGCTGCAATCAAGAAAATTGAAGCGGCGCTGGCAGACAAAGAAGCAGAACTGATGCAGTTCTGATTTCTTGAACGACAAAAAACGCCGCTCAGTAGATCCTTGCGGATCGGCTGGCGGCGTTTTGCTTTTTATTCTGTCTCAACTCTGGATGTTTCATGAAGCAACTCACCATTCTGGGCTCGACCGGCTCGATTGGTTGCAGCACGCTGGACGTGGTGCGCCATAATCCCGAACACTTCCGCGTAGTTGCGCTGGTGGCAGGCAAAAATGTCACTCGCATGGTAGAACAGTGCCTGGAATTCTCTCCCCGTTATGCCGTAATGGACGATGAAGCGAGTGCGAAACTTCTTAAATCGACGCTACAACAACATGGTAGTTGCACCGAAGTATTAAGCGGTCAGCAGGCTGCTTGCGATATGGCGGCGCTTGAAGATGTTGATCAGGTGATGGCGGCGATTGTCGGTGCTGCAGGCCTGTTACCTACGCTTGCCGCTATCCGCGCGGGTAAAACCATACTGCTGGCCAACAAAGAATCACTGGTCACCTGTGGACGTCTGTTTATGGACGCCGTAAAGCAGAGTAAAGCGCAGTTATTACCGGTCGATAGCGAACATAACGCCATTTTTCAGAGTTTACCGCAACCTATCCAGCACAATCTGGGATACGCTGACCTTGAGCAAAATGGCGTGGTGTCCATTTTGCTTACCGGGTCTGGTGGCCCTTTCCGTGAGACGCCATTGCACGATTTGGCAACAATGACGCCCGATCAAGCCTGCCGTCATCCGAACTGGTCGATGGGACGTAAAATTTCTGTCGATTCGGCTACCATGATGAACAAAGGTCTGGAATACATTGAAGCGCGCTGGTTGTTTAACGCCAGTGCCAGCCAGATGGAAGTGCTGATTCACCCGCAGTCAGTGATTCACTCAATGGTGCGTTATCAGGACGGCAGCGTTCTGGCGCAACTGGGAGAACCCGATATGCGTACGCCAATTGCCCACACCATGGCATGGCCGAATCGCGTGAACTCTGGCGTGAAGCCGCTCGACTTTTGCAAACTGAGTGCGTTGACATTTGCCGCACCGGATTATGATCGCTATCCATGCCTGAAACTGGCGATGGATGCTTTCGAACAAGGCCAGGCTGCGACGACCGCATTGAATGCCGCAAACGAAATCACCGTTGCTGCGTTTCTTGCGCAACAAATCCGCTTTACGGATATCGCCGCATTGAATTTATCCGTTCTGGAAAATATGGACATGCGCGAACCACAATGCGTGGACGATGTGTTGTCTGTCGATGCCTGCGCGCGTGAGGTCGCCAGAAAAGAGGTGATGCGTCTCGCAAGCTGAGGATAATCCGGCTACAGAGAGTCGTGCTATTTGTTAGCGTAGGGCTTCAGTGATATAGTCTGCGCCATCTGATCGTAAGTAGTTGGCTTTCTAAGATCAGGTATGCCGTGGTTTTACACGGCTTTTTTTTGTATAGGCTTCAGTATTCCTGAGTACCGTAAACCCTGTCAGGGAATAAGAAACGCGTGATGTTGTCTGCTACTCAACCACTTAGCGAAAAATTGCCAGTTCATGGCTGTCGCCATGTCGCGATCATTATGGATGGCAACGGGCGCTGGGCAAAAAAGCAAGGGAAGATTCGTGCCTTTGGGCATAAAGCCGGGGCTAAATCGGTCCGCCGGGCGGTCTCTTTTGCGGCCAACAACGGTATTGAGGCGTTAACGCTGTATGCCTTTAGTAGTGAAAACTGGAACCGACCAGCGCAGGAAGTCAGTGCGTTAATGGAACTGTTTGTGTGGGCGCTCGATAGCGAAGTAAAAAGCCTGCACCGACATAACGTGCGTCTGCGTATTATTGGCGATACCAGTCGTTTTAACTCGCGTTTGCAAGAACGTATTCGTAAATCTGAAGCGTTAACTGCCGGGAATACCGGTCTGACGTTGAATATTGCGGCGAACTACGGTGGACGTTGGGATATAGTCCAGGGCGTCAGGCAACTGGCTGAAAAGGTGCAGCAAGGAAACCTGCAACCGGATCAGATAGATGAAGAGATGCTAAACCAGCATGTCTGTATGCATGAACTGGCCCCTGTAGATTTAGTAATTAGGACTGGGGGGGAGCATCGCATTAGTAACTTTTTGCTTTGGCAAATTGCCTATGCCGAACTTTACTTTACAGATGTTCTCTGGCCCGATTTCGATGAACAAGACTTTGAAGGGGCACTAAATGCCTTTGCTAATCGAGAGCGTCGTTTCGGCGGCACCGAGCCCGGTGATGAAACAGCCTGATGGGGGTCGCTTTTGCTGAAGTATCGCCTGATATCTGCTTTTGTTTTAATACCTGTCGTCATCGCGGCGCTATTTTTATTGCCGCCGGTGGGGTTCGCTATTGTTACGCTGGTAGTCTGTATGCTGGCAGCGTGGGAATGGGGACAGCTTAGCGGTTTTACCTCTCGCTCGCAGCGGGTATGGCTGGCGGTGCTGTGCGGGTTATTGTTGGCGCTGATGCTTTTTCTGTTGCCGGAATATCACCGAAATATCCATCAACCACTGGTTGAGGTCTCACTTTGGGCTTCGCTTGGCTGGTGGGTTGTCGCGTTATTGCTGGTGTTATTCTATCCCGGTTCCGCGACAATATGGCGTAAGTCCAAAACATTGCGCATTATCTTTGGCGTGCTAACTATTGTTCCCTTCTTTTGGGGCATGTTGGCGTTACGAGCCTGGCACTATGACGAGAATCATTACAGTGGCGCGATATGGCTGCTCTATGTCATGATCCTGGTCTGGGGCGCTGACTCTGGCGCATATATGTTTGGCAAATTGTTTGGCAAACATAAGCTGGCACCGAAGGTTTCTCCGGGTAAAACCTGGCAAGGCTTTATTGGCGGACTCGCGACCGCAGCGGTAATCTCATGGGGTTATGGCATGTGGGCGAATCTGGACGTTGCACCCGTCACCTTACTCATTTGCTCTATTGTCGCAGCGTTAGCCTCAGTGCTCGGCGATCTGACCGAGAGCATGTTTAAGCGTGAAGCAGGAATTAAGGACAGCGGTCATTTAATTCCAGGACATGGCGGTATTTTGGATCGTATTGATAGCCTGACGGCTGCTGTACCGGTCTTTGCTTGCCTGCTGTTGCTGGTATTCAGGACGCTTTAACGGAAGGTATTATGCTGAGTTTTCTCTGGGATTTGGCTTCGTTCATCGTTGCATTGGGTGTACTTATCACCGTGCATGAATTTGGTCATTTCTGGGTTGCCCGGCGTTGCGGTGTTCGCGTTGAGCGTTTCTCTATAGGTTTTGGTAAGGCGCTCTGGCGCCGAACTGATAAGCTAGGCACCGAATATGTCATCGCCCTGATCCCTTTGGGCGGTTATGTCAAAATGCTGGATGAGCGTGCTGAACCGGTTGTTCCGGAGCTTCGCCACCATGCCTTCAATAATAAATCTGTTGGCCAACGTGCGGCGATCATTGCCGCAGGTCCGGTTGCAAACTTCATTTTTGCTATCTTTGCTTACTGGCTGGTTTTTATCATTGGTGTGCCTGGCGTACGCCCGGTGGTTGGTGAAATATCAGCCAATTCGATAGCTGCACAAGCACAAATTGCACCAGGAACGGAACTAAAAGCCGTAGATGGTATCGAAACGCCTGATTGGGATGCCGTGCGTTTGCAGTTGGTCGATAAAATTGGTGATGAAAGCACCATCATTACCGTAGCACCATTTGGTAGCGACCAGCGGCGAGATGTAAAGCTCGATTTACGTCAGTGGGCGTTTGAGCCTGATAAAGAAGATCCAGTATCTTCTTTGGGGATTCGTCCCCGTGGGCCGCAAATTGAACCTGTAGTGGAAAATGTGCAGCCAAATTCGGCGGCAAACAAGGCGGGTTTGCAAGCAGGCGACAGGATCGTTAAAGTCGATGGTCAGCCATTAACGCAATGGGTGACCTTTGTGATGCTTGTCCGGGATAATCCGGGTAAATCCTTAGCGTTGGAAATCGAAAGGCAGGGGAGTCCCTTGTCTTTAACATTAGTCCCGGAGAGCAAACCGGGCAATGGTAAGGCGATTGGTTTTGTCGGCATTGAGCCGAAAGTCATTCCTTTGCCAGATGAGTATAAAGTTGTACGCCAGTATGGGCCGTTCAACGCCATCGTCGAAGCCACGGACAAAACGTGGCAGTTGATGAAGCTGACGGTCAGTATGCTGGGAAAATTGATCACCGGTGATGTGAAACTGAACAACCTCAGTGGGCCGATCTCTATCGCCAAGGGGGCTGGGATGACAGCGGAACTCGGGGTTGTTTATTATCTACCGTTTCTTGCGCTTATTAGCGTGAACTTAGGGATAATTAACCTGTTTCCGTTGCCCGTACTTGACGGGGGGCATCTGCTGTTCCTTGCGATCGAAAAGATCAAGGGCGGACCGGTATCCGAGCGGGTTCAAGACTTTTGTTATCGCATTGGCTCGATTCTGCTGGTGCTGTTAATGGGGCTTGCACTTTTCAATGATTTCTCTCGGTTATGAGAGTTAGTTAGGAAGAACGCATAATAACGATGGCGATGAAAAAGTTGCTCATAGCGTCGCTGCTGTTTAGCAGCGCCACCGTATACGGTGCTGAAGGGTTCGTAGTGAAAGATATTCATTTCGAAGGCCTTCAGCGTGTCGCCGTTGGTGCGGCCCTCCTCAGTATGCCGGTGCGCACAGGCGACACGGTTAATGATGAAGATATCAGTAATACCATTCGCGCTCTGTTTGCTACCGGCAACTTTGAGGATGTTCGCGTCCTTCGTGATGGTGATACCCTTCTGGTTCAGGTAAAAGAACGTCCGACCATTGCCAGCATTACTTTCTCCGGTAACAAATCGGTGAAAGATGACATGCTGAAGCAAAACCTCGAGGCTTCTGGTGTGCGTGTGGGCGAATCCCTCGATCGCACCACCATTGCCGATATCGAGAAAGGTCTGGAAGACTTCTACTACAGCGTCGGTAAATATAGCGCCAGCGTTAAAGCTGTCGTGACCCCGCTGCCGCGCAACCGTGTTGACCTAAAACTGGTGTTCCAGGAAGGTGTGTCAGCTGAAATCCAGCAAATTAATATTGTTGGTAACCATGCTTTCACCACCGACGAACTGATCTCTCATTTCCAGCTGCGTGACGAAGTGCCGTGGTGGAACGTGGTAGGCGATCGTAAATACCAGAAACAGAAACTGGCGGGCGACCTTGAAACCCTGCGCAGTTACTATCTGGATCGCGGTTATGCCCGTTTCAACATCGACTCGACCCAGGTCAGTCTGACGCCGGATAAAAAAGGTATCTACGTCACGGTGAACATCACCGAAGGCGATCAGTACAAGCTTTCTGGCGTTGAAGTGAGCGGCAACCTTGCCGGGCACTCCGCTGAAATTGAGCAGTTGACTAAGATCGAGCCGGGCGAGCTGTATAACGGCACCAAAGTGACCAAAATGGAAGATGACATTAAAAAGCTTCTCGGTCGCTATGGTTATGCCTATCCGCGCGTACAGTCGATGCCTGAAATTAACGATGCCGACAAGACCGTTAAATTACGTGTGAACGTTGATGCGGGTAACCGTTTCTATGTGCGTAAGATCCGTTTTGAAGGTAACGACACGTCGAAAGATGCTGTTCTGCGCCGTGAAATGCGCCAGATGGAAGGGGCATGGCTGGGTAGCGATCTGGTCGATCAGGGTAAAGAGCGTCTGAATCGTCTGGGTTTCTTTGAAACAGTCGACACTGACACTCAGCGTGTTCCGGGTAGCCCGGATCAGGTTGATGTGGTCTACAAGGTCAAAGAACGTAACACCGGTAGCTTCAACTTCGGTATTGGTTACGGTACTGAAAGTGGCGTGAGCTTCCAGGCTGGCGTGCAACAGGATAACTGGTTAGGTACGGGTTATGCTGTTGGTATCAACGGAACCAAAAACGATTACCAGACCTATGCTGAACTGTCGGTAACCAACCCGTACTTCACCGTAGATGGCGTAAGCCTCGGTGGCCGTCTCTTCTATAATGACTTCCAGGCAGATGACGCCGACCTGTCCGACTATACCAACAAGAGTTATGGTACAGACGTGACGTTGGGCTTCCCGATCAACGAATATAACTCGTTGCGTGCAGGTCTGGGTTATGTACATAACTCCCTGTCCAACATGCAGCCGCAGGTTGCGATGTGGCGTTATCTGTACTCTATGGGTGAACATCCGAGCACCTCTGATCAGGATAACAGCTTCAAAACGGACGACTTCACGTTCAACTATGGTTGGACCTATAACAAGCTTGACCGTGGTTACTTCCCGACAGATGGTTCGCGTGTCAACTTGACGGGTAAAGTGACCATTCCGGGATCGGATAACGAATACTACAAAGTGACGTTAGACACGGCGACCTATGTGCCGATCGATGACGATCACAAATGGGTTGTTCTGGGTCGTACTCGTTGGGGTTACGGTGATGGTTTAGGCGGCAAAGAGATGCCGTTCTACGAGAACTTCTATGCCGGTGGTTCCAGCACCGTGCGTGGCTTCCAGTCCAACACCATTGGTCCGAAAGCAGTTTACTTCCCGCATCAGGCCAGTAATTATGACCCGGACTACGATTACGAATGTGCGACTCAGGACGGAGCGAAAGACCTGTGTAAATCGGATGATGCTGTAGGTGGTAACGCCATGGCGGTTGCCAGCCTCGAACTCATCACCCCGACGCCGTTCATTAGCGACAAGTATGCTAACTCGGTTCGTACTTCCTTCTTCTGGGATATGGGCACCGTTTGGGATACAAACTGGGATTCCAGCCAATATTCTGGATATCCGGACTATAGTGATCCAAGCAATATCCGTATGTCTGCGGGTATCGCATTACAATGGATGTCCCCATTGGGGCCGTTGGTGTTCTCCTACGCCCAGCCGTTCAAAAAGTACGATGGAGACAAGGCAGAACAGTTCCAGTTTAACATCGGTAAAACCTGGTAAGTGTTCTCCACAAAGGAATGTAGTGGTAGTGTAGCGATGACTTTAGGCGATCAATATAAGATCGCCGGGCCACGCAAAGAACTGCACCCTCCGGTGCAAATGGGATGGTAAGGAGTTTATTGTGAAAAAGTGGTTATTAGCTGCAGGTCTCGGTTTAGCACTGGCAACTTCTGCTCAGGCGGCTGACAAAATTGCAATCGTCAATATGGGCAGCCTGTTCCAGCAGGTAGCACAGAAAACTGGTGTTTCTAACACGCTGGAAAATGAGTTCAAAGGCCGTGCCAGCGAACTGCAGCGTATGGAAACCGATCTGCAAGCTAAAATGAAAAAGCTGCAGTCTATGAAAGCCGGTAGCGATCGTACTAAGCTGGAAAAAGACGTGATGGCTCAGCGCCAGACTTTTGCTCAGAAAGCGCAGGCTTTTGAGCAGGATCGCGCACGTCGTTCCAACGAAGAACGCGGCAAACTGGTTACTCGTATCCAGACTGCTGTGAAATCCGTTGCCAACAGCCAGGATATCGATCTGGTTGTTGATGCAAACGCCGTTGCTTACAACAGCAGCGATGTAAAAGACATCACTGCCGACGTACTGAAACAGGTTAAATAAGTAATGCCTTCAATTCGACTGGCTGATTTAGCGCAGCAGTTGGATGCAGAACTACACGGTGATGGCGATATCGTCATCACCGGCGTTGCGTCCATGCAATCTGCACAAACAGGTCACATCACGTTCATGGTTAACCCAAAATACCGTGAGCATTTAGGCTTGTGCCAGGCGTCTGCGGTTGTCATGACCCAGGACGATCTTCCTTTCGCGAAAAGTGCCGCGCTGGTAGTGAAGAATCCCTACCTGACTTACGCGCGCATGGCGCAAATTTTAGATACCACGCCGCAGCCCGCGCAGGACATTGCACCCAGTGCAGTGATCGACGCGACGGCGAAGCTGGGTAACAACGTTTCGATTGGCGCGAACGCGGTGATTGAGTCCGGTGTTGAGCTGGGCGATAACGTGATTATTGGTGCCGGTTGCTTCGTTGGTAAAAACAGCAAAATCGGCGCAGGTTCGCGCCTTTGGGCGAACGTAACCATTTACCATGAGATCCAGATCGGTCAGAATTGCCTGATCCAATCCGGAACGGTGGTAGGCGCGGACGGTTTTGGCTATGCCAACGATCGTGGTAACTGGGTGAAGATCCCTCAGATTGGTCGCGTGATTATTGGCGATCGCGTGGAGATCGGCGCCTGTACTACCATCGATCGTGGTGCTCTGGATGACACCATTATCGGTAATGGCGTGATCATTGATAACCAGTGCCAGATTGCACATAACGTTGTGATTGGCGACAATACGGCGGTTGCCGGTGGCGTCATTATGGCGGGCAGCCTGAAAATTGGTCGTTACTGCATGATCGGCGGTGCCAGCGTAATCAACGGGCATATGGAAATATGCGATAAAGTGACGGTTACGGGCATGGGTATGGTGATGCGTCCTATCACTGAACCTGGCGTCTATTCCTCAGGCATTCCGCTGCAACCCAACAAAGTCTGGCGCAAAACCGCTGCACTGGTGATGAACATTGATGATATGAGCAAGCGTCTGAAATCGCTTGAGCGCAAGGTTAATCAACAAGACTAACGTTCCATCTTTTGTTCGCCAAACTTTACGGCCTGTCTCATTCTTACGATTGCGGCAGGCCGTGTTATTATTGTCGTTTCTTATATTTTGACAGGAAGAGTATCTTGACTACTAACACTCATACTCTGCAGATTGAAGAGATTTTAGAACTTCTGCCACACCGTTTCCCGTTCTTACTGGTGGATCGCGTGCTGGATTTTGAAGAAGGTCGTTTTCTGCGCGCAGTAAAAAATGTCTCTGTCAATGAGCCATTCTTCCAGGGCCATTTCCCTGGAAAACCGATTTTCCCGGGTGTGCTGATTCTGGAAGCAATGGCACAGGCAACAGGTATTCTGGCGTTTAAAAGCGTAGGAAAACTGGAACCGGGTGAGCTGTACTACTTCGCCGGTATTGACGAAGCGCGCTTTAAGCGCCCGGTCGTGCCAGGCGATCAAATGATCATGGAAGTCACTTTCGAAAAAACGCGCCGTGGCCTGACCCGTTTTAAAGGGGTTGCTCTGGTCGACGGTAAAGTAGTTTGCGAAGCAACGATGATGTGTGCTCGTAGCCGGGAGGCCTGATACGTGATTGATAAATCCGCCTTTGTGCATCCAACCGCCATTGTGGAAGAGGGCGCGTCGATTGGCGCCAATGCTCACATTGGTCCTTTTTGTATCGTTGGACCCCATGTCGAAATTGGTGAGGGTACCGTACTGAAATCTCACGTTGTCGTGAATGGCCATACTAAAATTGGTCGCGACAATGAGATTTATCAGTTCGCCTCCATCGGCGAAGTTAACCAGGATCTGAAATATGCTGGCGAACCGACCCGTGTGGAAATCGGCGATCGTAACCGCATTCGCGAAAGCGTCACCATTCATCGTGGCACAGTCCAGGGCGGTGGATTGACGAAGGTGGGCAGCGACAACTTACTGATGATCAATGCTCACATTGCGCACGATTGTACGGTAGGTAACCGCTGTATTCTCGCCAACAACGCAACGCTGGCGGGGCACGTATCGGTAGATGACTTCGCGATCATCGGCGGCATGACCGCAGTCCATCAGTTCTGCATCATTGGTGCGCACGTGATGGTTGGCGGTTGCTCCGGTGTGGCGCAGGACGTCCCTCCTTATGTTATTGCGCAGGGTAACCACGCAACGCCGTTCGGTGTCAATATCGAAGGGCTGAAGCGTCGCGGTTTTAGCCGTGAGGCGATTACCGCTATCCGCAATGCGTATAAGCTGATTTATCGCAGCGGAAAAACGCTCGATGAAGTGAAACCGGAAATTGCTGAACTGGCGGAAACTTATCCGGAAGTGAAAGCGTTTACCGATTTCTTTGCACGCTCAACGCGCGGTCTGATTCGTTAATGGCTGAACAGCGTCCATTAACGATTGCCCTGGTCGCCGGAGAAACCTCCGGCGATATCCTGGGGGCCGGTTTAATCCGCGCTCTGAAAGAGCGTGTGCCCAACGCCCGCTTTGTTGGTGTTGCCGGGCCTCGGATGCAGGCTGAAGGCTGCGAAGCCTGGTACGAAATGGAAGAGCTGGCGGTGATGGGCATTGTTGAAGTGCTCGGTCGTTTGCGTCGCTTACTGCATATTCGAGCCGATCTGACGAAACGTTTTGGTGATCTAAAGCCAGATGTTTTTGTCGGCATTGATGCGCCTGACTTCAATATTACCCTCGAAGGTAACCTCAAAAAGCAGGGTATCAAAACCATTCATTACGTCAGTCCGTCCGTGTGGGCGTGGCGACAGAAACGCGTTTTCAAAATAGGCAGAGCCACCGATCTGGTGCTCGCATTTCTGCCTTTCGAAAAAGCGTTTTATGACAAATACAACGTGCCGTGCCGTTTTATCGGTCACACCATGGCTGATGCCATGCCGTTAGATCCAGATAAAAACGCCGCCCGTGATGTGTTGGGTATCCCTCACGATGCCCACTGCCTGGCGTTGCTGCCTGGCAGTCGTGGCGCGGAAGTTGAGATGCTTAGTGCCGATTTCCTGAAAACGGCCCAGCTTTTGCGCCAGACATATCCCGATCTTGAGATTGTGGTGCCGCTGGTGAATGCCAAACGCCGCGAGCAGTTTGAACGCATCAAAGCTGAAGTTGCGCCAGACCTTGCTGTTCATCTCTTAGATGGATTGGGGCGTGAGGCGATGGTGGCAAGCGATGCGGCGTTACTGGCGTCGGGCACGGCAGCACTCGAGTGTATGCTGGCGAAATGCCCGATGGTGGTTGGGTATCGCATGAAGCCTTTCACCTTCTGGCTGGCGAAGCGACTGGTGAAAACTGATTATGTCTCTCTACCCAATTTGCTGGCTGGCAGAGAGTTAGTCAAAGAGTTATTGCAGGAAGAGTGTGAGCCGCAAAAACTGGCTGCGGCGCTGTTACCGCTGTTGGCGGATGGTAAAACCAGCCACGCAATGCACGACACTTTCCGCGAACTGCATCAGCAGATCCGCTGCAATGCCGATGAGCAGGCGGCACAAGCCGTTCTGGAGTTAGCACAATGATCGAATTTGTTTATCCGCACACGCAGCTTGTTGCGGGTGTGGATGAAGTCGGGCGCGGGCCGTTGGTTGGCGCGGTTGTCACCGCTGCCGTGATCCTCGACCCGGCGCGTCCGATTGTCGGGCTGAATGATTCCAAAAAGCTGAGCGAAAAACGCCGTCTGGCGTTGTATGAAGAGATTAAAGAGAAAGCGTTAAGCTGGAGTCTGGGTCGCGCTGAACCTCATGAAATCGACGAACTGAATATTCTACACGCGACCATGCTGGCGATGCAGCGTGCGGTTGCGGGGCTGCATATCGTCCCGGAATATGTGTTGATTGATGGTAACCGCTGTCCGAAATTACCGATGCCTTCGATGGCAGTGGTGAAAGGCGACAGCCGCGTGCCGGAAATCAGTGCGGCGTCTATTCTGGCGAAAGTCACGCGCGACGCTGAAATGGCGGCGCTGGACATCGTTTATCCACAATATGGCTTTGCCCAACACAAAGGGTATCCAACAGCTTTTCATCTTGAAAAACTGGCTGAACACGGCGCGACCGAACACCATCGGCGCAGCTTTGGCCCTGTCAAACGCGCACTGGGACTTGCGTCCTGATTCTTGTGTCGAGATTAAGTAAACCGGAATCTGAAGATGTCTGAACCACGTTTCGTTCACCTGCGGGTGCACAGCGATTACTCGATGATCGATGGCCTGGCAAAAACCGCGCCGCTGGTAAAAAAGGCGGCGGCGTTGGGTATGCCTGCACTGGCGATCACCGATTTCACCAACCTTTGCGGTCTGGTGAAGTTCTACGGAGCGGGACATGGCGCGGGGATTAAGCCTATCGTCGGGGCAGATTTTAATGTCCAGTGCGACCTGCTGGGTGATGAGTTAACCCACCTGACGGTACTGGCGGCGAACAATACCGGCTATCAGAATCTGACGTTGCTGATCTCAAAAGCGTATCAGCGCGGGTACGGTGCCGCCGGGCCGATCATCGATCGCGACTGGCTTATCGAATTAAACGAAGGGTTGATCCTTCTTTCCGGCGGGCGCATGGGCGACGTCGGACGCAGTCTTTTGCGTGGTAACAGCGCGCTGGTAGATGAGTGTGTCGCGTTTTATGAAGAACACTTCCCGGATCGCTATTTTCTCGAACTGATTCGCACCGGCAGACCGGACGAAGAAAGCTATTTGCACGCGGCGGTGGAACTGGCGGAAGCGCGCGGTTTGCCCGTCGTGGCGACCAACGACGTGCGCTTTATCGACAGCAGCGACTTTGACGCGCACGAAATCCGCGTCGCGATCCACGACGGCTTTACCCTCGATGATCCTAAACGCCCACGTAACTATTCGCCGCAGCAATATATGCGTAGCGAAGAGGAGATGTGCGAGCTGTTTGCCGACATCCCCGAAGCCCTTGCCAACACCGTTGAGATCGCCAAACGTTGTAACGTGACTGTGCGTCTTGGCGAATACTTCCTGCCACAGTTCCCGACCGGGGACATGAGCACCGAAGATTATCTGGTCAAGCGCGCAAAAGAAGGGCTGGAAGAGCGTCTGGCATTTTTATTCCCTGACGAGGAAGAACGTCTTAAGCGTCGCCCGGAATATGACGAACGTCTGGAGACTGAACTTCAGGTTATCAACCAGATGGGCTTCCCGGGCTACTTCCTCATCGTTATGGAATTTATCCAGTGGTCGAAAGATAACGGCGTACCGGTAGGGCCAGGTCGTGGCTCCGGTGCGGGTTCTCTGGTGGCTTATGCGCTGAAAATCACCGACCTCGATCCGCTGGAATTTGACCTGCTGTTCGAACGTTTCCTTAACCCGGAACGTGTCTCCATGCCTGACTTCGACGTTGACTTCTGTATGGAGAAACGCGACCAGGTTATCGAACACGTGGCGGACATGTACGGTCGCGATGCGGTATCGCAGATCATCACCTTCGGTACGATGGCGGCAAAAGCGGTGATCCGCGACGTAGGCCGCGTGCTGGGGCATCCGTATGGCTTTGTCGATCGTATCTCGAAACTGATCCCGCCCGATCCGGGGATGACGCTGGCGAAAGCGTTTGAAGCAGAGCCGCAGCTGCCGGAAATCTACGAAGCGGACGAAGAAGTTAAGGCGCTGATCGACATGGCGCGCAAACTGGAAGGGGTCACCCGTAACGCCGGTAAACACGCCGGTGGGGTGGTTATCGCGCCGACCAAAATTACCGATTTTGCGCCGCTTTATTGCGATGAAGAGGGCAAACATCCGGTCACGCAGTTTGATAAAAGCGACGTTGAATACGCCGGGCTGGTGAAGTTCGACTTCCTCGGTTTGCGTACGCTCACCATCATCAACTGGGCGCTGGAGATGATCAACAAGCGGCGGGCGAAGAATGGCGAGCCGCCGCTGGATATCGCTGCGATCCCGCTGGATGACAAGAAAAGTTTTGACATGCTGCAACGCTCGGAAACCACGGCGGTATTCCAGCTTGAATCGCGCGGCATGAAAGACCTGATCAAGCGTCTGCAACCTGACTGCTTCGAAGATATGATCGCACTGGTGGCACTATTCCGCCCCGGTCCGTTGCAATCAGGGATGGTGGATAACTTTATCGACCGTAAACATGGTCGCGAAGAGATCTCCTATCCGGACGTGCAGTGGCAGCATGAAAGTCTGAAACCAGTACTGGAACCGACTTACGGCATTATCCTGTATCAGGAACAGGTAATGCAGATTGCCCAAGTACTTTCTGGTTATACCCTCGGCGGTGCAGATATGTTGCGTCGTGCGATGGGTAAGAAAAAGCCGGAAGAGATGGCTAAGCAGCGTTCTGTTTTTGCTGAAGGTGCAGAAAAGAACGGGATCAACGCCGAACTGGCGATGAAAATCTTCGACCTGGTGGAGAAATTCGCCGGTTACGGATTTAACAAATCGCACTCTGCGGCCTATGCTTTGGTGTCATATCAAACGTTATGGCTGAAAGCGCACTATCCGGCAGAGTTTATGGCGGCGGTGATGACCGCCGATATGGATAATACCGAGAAGGTGGTTGGCCTGGTGGATGAGTGCTGGCGGATGGGGCTGAAAATCCTGCCACCAGATATAAACTCCGGTCTTTACCATTTCCACGTCAACGATGACGGCGAAATCGTGTATGGTATTGGCGCCATCAAAGGGGTAGGTGAGGGGCCAATTGAGGCCATCATCGAAGCTCGTAATAAAGGCGGCTACTTTCGCGAACTGTTTGATCTCTGTGCCCGTACCGACACCAAAAAGTTGAACCGTCGCGTGCTGGAAAAACTGATCATGTCCGGGGCGTTTGACCGTCTGGGGCCACACCGCGCGGCGCTGATGAACTCGCTGGGCGATGCGTTAAAAGCGGCAGATCAACACGCGAAAGCAGAAGCCATCGGCCAGGCCGATATGTTTGGCGTACTGGCGGAAGAGCCGGAGCAAATTGAACAATCTTACGCTAGCTGCCAGCCGTGGCCGGAACAGGTGGTGTTAGATGGGGAACGTGAAACGTTAGGTCTGTACCTGACGGGCCACCCTATCAACCAGTATTTAAAAGAGATTGAGCGTTATGTCGGAGGCGTAAGGCTGAAAGACATGCACCCGACAGAACGTGGTAAAGTCACCACGGCTGCGGGGCTCGTTATTGCCGCGCGGGTTATGGTCACCAAGCGCGGCAATCGTATCGGTATCTGCACGCTGGATGACCGTTCCGGGCGGCTGGAAGTCATGTTGTTTACTGACGCCCTGGATAAATACCAGCAATTGCTGGAAAAAGACCGCATACTTATCGTCAGCGGACAGGTCAGCTTTGATGACTTCAGCGGTGGGCTTAAAATGACCGCTCGCGAAGTGATGGATATTGACGAAGCCCGGGAAAAATATGCTCGCGGGCTTGCTATCTCGCTGACGGACAGGCAAATTGATGACCAGCTTTTAAACCGACTCCGTCAGTCTCTGGAACCCCACCGCTCTGGGACAATTCCAGTACATCTCTACTATCAGAGGGCGGATGCACGTGCGCGGTTGCGTTTTGGCGCGACGTGGCGTGTCTCTCCGAGCGATCGTTTATTAAACGATCTCCGTGGCCTCATTGGTTCGGAGCAGGTGGAACTGGAGTTTGACTAATACAGGAATACTATGAGTCTGAATTTCCTTGATTTTGAACAGCCGATTGCAGAGCTGGAAGCGAAAATCGATTCTCTGACTGCGGTTAGCCGCCAGGATGAGAAACTGGATATTAACATCGATGAAGAAGTGCATCGTCTGCGTGAAAAAAGCGTAGAACTGACGCGTAAAATCTTCGCCGATCTCGGTGCATGGCAAATTGCGCAACTGGCTCGCCATCCACAGCGTCCTTATACCCTGGATTACGTTCGCCTGGCATTTGATGAATTTGACGAACTGGCAGGTGACCGCGCGTATGCAGATGACAAAGCTATCGTTGGTGGTATCGCCCGTCTCGATGGTCGTCCGGTGATGATTATTGGTCACCAGAAAGGTCGTGAAACCAAAGAGAAAATTCGCCGTAACTTTGGTATGCCAGCGCCAGAAGGTTACCGCAAAGCACTGCGTCTGATGCAAATGGCTGAACGCTTTAAGATGCCAATCATCACCTTTATCGACACACCGGGGGCATATCCAGGCGTGGGCGCAGAAGAGCGTGGTCAGTCTGAAGCCATCGCGCGTAACCTGCGTGAAATGTCTCGCCTGAGCGTACCGACTATTTGTACCGTTATTGGTGAAGGTGGTTCTGGTGGCGCGCTGGCGATTGGCGTGGGCGATAAAGTGAATATGCTGCAATACAGCACCTATTCTGTTATCTCGCCGGAAGGTTGTGCGTCCATTCTGTGGAAGAGCGCCGATAAAGCGCCACTGGCGGCTGAAGCGATGGGCATCATCGCTCCGCGTCTGAAAGAACTGAAATTGATCGACTCCATCATCCCGGAACCGCTGGGCGGCGCTCACCGTAACCCGGAAGCGATGGCGGCGTCTTTGAAAGCGCAACTGCTGGCGGATCTGGCCGATCTCGACGTGTTAAGCACTGAAGATTTAAAAAATCGTCGTTATCAGCGCCTGATGAGCTACGGCTACGCGTAATCAGCAAATGTTCTGAAAAGGGTCACTTCGGTGACCTTTTTTGTATGTGGTTTATTTAGTCATATTATAAATACATTTAGATAATCTTACTTTCATTTCCCTCATCCCAAAAACTCTTGAACTCATGTTGATAACTCCGATTTCGGAGGCATATACCAATATACACAGTAGTTAAAAATAATATAAATTTATCAGGCTCATAGAATTTTTAAGGATAAAATATGAAAGCAATTTTAGGATTTGATCGTCTTCTTATGCCGCGTGTACTGGTGTTTTTTTACTGGCTGGCTATGGTGCTGACACTGATAGGCGGTGTCTTCTCCATATTTAGCGGAAACTTTCTCTTAGGGTTAGCTTATACCGTCATTGGTCTTATAAGCTGTCGTATGACTTTCGAATTAATTATGATAGCGTTTAAGAATAACGAATATTTGCGCCGCATTGCTGAGAGTGTTAGCAAGAATAGCGCAGAGTAATCTCCCGTAAAACGCTTCACCAAACCGCATCTCAACCGCTATTACAGGCGTTTGAGATGTTGTTTTAAAGTCAGTGTAAATGTCTGATTCATCTTTCCTGCAATTTATGCGTATTATCAATATATCGCGATGCACGTGCGTATCATATCAATGCAGGAGATTCTATGTTGGGTTTAAAACAGGTTCACCATATTGCGATTATTGCGACGGATTATGCGGTGAGCAAAGCTTTCTACTGCGATATTCTCGGCTTCACGCTGCAAAGTGAAGTCTATCGTGAAGAGCGCGATTCGTGGAAAGGAGATTTGGCGCTTAACGGACAATATGTGATTGAACTTTTCTCATTTCCGTTCCCGCCGGAGCGCCCCAGCCGACCGGAAGCCTGCGGCCTGCGGCATCTGGCGTTTAGCGTTGATGATATCGATGCGGCAGTGGTGCACTTGCAAAGCCATAACGTGAAGTGTGAAGCCATCCGTGTCGATCCATACACGCAAAGACGCTTCACGTTCTTTAACGATCCTGACGGGCTGCCGCTGGAACTGTATGAGCAGTAAGGCTTGTCATCGCAGCATTTGCCCGGTAACGTGCCGGGCATTGCTACTGTAAAATCGCACCATCATGACACTCACGCTGAATAGACAACTTCTCACCTCACGCCAGATTCTGGTGGCCTTTAGCGGCGGGCTTGACTCCACCGTTCTGCTGCATCAGCTGGTGCAGTGGCGGGTGGAAAATCCGGACGTTACTCTGCGCGCTATCCATGTGCATCACGGTTTAAGTGCCAATGCCGATGCCTGGGTTACGCATTGCGAGGACATCTGCCAGCATTGGCAGGTGCCGCTGGTGGTTGAGCGCGTACAACTTGCGCAAGAGGGGCTAGGTATTGAGGCCCAGGCACGGCAGGCGCGTTATCAGGCATTTGCTCGTACCTTGTTACCTGGCGAAGTGCTGGTTACCGCGCAGCATCTTGACGATCAATGTGAAACCTTTCTGCTGGCGCTAAAACGCGGTAGCGGCCCTGCCGGGCTTTCTGCTATGGGGGAAGTCTCCGATTTTGCCGGAACGCGGCTTATCCGCCCGTTGCTCGCCCGCACGCGGGGAGAACTGGAGCTGTGGGCGCGTGAGCATGATTTACGCTGGATTGAAGACGAAAGTAATCAGGATGATTCCTACGATCGTAATTTCCTGCGCCTGCGCGTAGTGCCGTTATTGCAGCAGCGTTGGCCGCATTTTACCGAAGCAACGGCTCGCAGCGCCGCACTTTGCGCTGAACAAGAGAGCCTGTTAGATGAACTGCTGGCGGATGATTTAGCGCACTGTCAAACGCCGCAGGGTACGCTGCAGATTGCGCCAATGATGACGATGAGCGATGCCCGTCGCGCGGCGATTATCCGCCGCTGGCTGGCTGGGCAGAATGCTCCGATGCCTTCCCGAGATGCGATGGTGCGCATCTGGCAAGAAGTGGCGCTGGCGCGGGAAGATGCTTCTCCTTGCTTGCGATTTGGTGCGTTTGAAATACGTCGCTATCAGTCGCAATTGTGGTGGATTAAATCCGTTGCCGGACAAAGCGAAACGGTTGTGCCGTGGCAGGCGTGGCAACAGCCGCTGGAATTACCGGCAAGTCTGGGAAGTGTGCAACTTATTGCGGGTGGAGATATTCGCCCTCCGCGTGCAGACGAAGCGGTCAGCGTGCGTTTTAAAGCGTCGGGATTGCTGCATATTGTCGGGCGCAACGGTGGGCGTAAGTTAAAGAAAATCTGGCAGGAACTGGGCGTGCCGCCGTGGTTGCGCGACACTACGCCGTTGCTGTTTTATGGCGAAACGCTGATTGCGGCGGCGGAGGTTTTTGTGACGCAAGACGGTGTGGCTGAAGGTGAGAATGGCGTAAGTTTTGTCTGGCAGAGAAACGCTTAGTAAGTGAAAGCCGGATAAGACGTATCAAGCGTCGCATCCGGCAAAAGTGAATCAGGACTCGCTCACCACCACCGTACCGATTTCCGGGTGGCTAAAGCTGGTAATTTTATCCAGACGTAGCTCGCGGGTTTCGCCAGCGGCTTCGACGACCAGATACTCCACATTTTTGCGGGAGACTAAATCGCTGGCCTTCCCCTGCAATTTTTCACCATCTTTCATCTCAAGTGTCAGCATTAAATGATGCTGGCAGGCGAGCTCAAGATTATCGTAATCATCACAATTGATTGGTTGATACGTATCATTCATTGACATAATCGCTCACCAGTAAGTTTGCCGCAGCGTATGCTGCTTTTTCCCTGACAGCCTCTGAAAGGGCGTCGTCGGCAGCCATTTCATTCAGCACTTTCAAAACGCAGCCCAGCGCGTCCGGAACGTATCCTAAGTCTCCGCTGGCGATTTCCGCGTACCGCTTGCGTATTAACTCACAATATTTTTCCACATGCCCTCCTGTCAGCACTCTGACTTAACCGTGGATGCAAGTCTAAGCCTACGAAGATAAACTCTGTTTCGCAAGGTGACTATACCACACTCATTTCTGCAATATCAGCGCCGCAACTGCACGTATTCCGTTACAATGGCCTCCTGATTCGAAAGGAGTTTTCTTATGGCGCTTAAAGCGACAATTTATAAAGCGACGGTTAATGTGGCCGATCTCGACCGCAACCAGTTTCTCGATGCCTCTCTGACGCTGGCGCGCCATCCTTCAGAAACCCAGGAGCGCATGATGCTGCGCTTGCTGGCATGGCTAAAATATGCCGATGAACGTCTGCAATTTACCCGTGGTTTGTGTGCCGATGATGAGCCGGAAGCGTGGCTGCGTAACGATCATTTGGGCATTGATTTGTGGATTGAGCTGGGGCTGCCGGATGAGCGGCGGGTTAAGAAAGCCTGCACCCAGGCCGCAGAAGTGGCGCTGTTTGCCTATAATAGTCGGGCCGCGCAAATCTGGTGGCAGCAAAATCAGAGCAAATGCGCGCAGTTTGCCAATCTTTCCGTCTGGTATCTGGACGACGAGCAACTGGCAAAAGTGAGCGCCTTTGCCGATCGTACCATGACGCTGCAGGCAACGATTCAGGATGGTGTTATCTGGTTATCGGATGATAAGAATAATCTGGAAGTGAACTTAACCGCCTGGCAACAACCTTCATGATTGTGATTTCCCGACATGTCGCTATCCCCGATGGTGAGCTTGAGATCACCGCCATTCGTGCGCAGGGTGCGGGCGGGCAGCATGTTAATAAGACCTCAACGGCTATTCATCTGCGTTTTGACATTCGGGCGTCCAGCCTGCCAGAGTATTATAAAGAGCGCCTGCTCGCCGCCAGCCATCATTTGATCAGCAGTGATGGAGTGATTGTCATTAAGGCACAGGAATACCGCAGCCAGGAGCTAAACCGTGAAGTGGCGCTGGCCCGGCTGGTGGCTGTGATTAAAGATTTAACAACAGAACAAAAAGCCCGGCGACCCACACGCCCCACCCGTGCATCGAAAGAGCGCAGGCTGGTATCGAAATCACAAAAATCAAGCGTGAAGGCGTTGCGCGGCAAAGTGCGCAGCGGTCGGGAATAAAAAGTAAGGAATGGATGGTGAAAAAAGCGATAGTGACGGCGATGGCTGTAATTAGCCTCTTTACTCTAATGGGATGTAATAATCGGGCCGAAGTCGATACGCTTTCCCCGGCGCAGGCTGCCGAACTGAAACCGATGCCGCAAAGTTGGCGCGGCGTGCTGCCGTGTGCCGATTGCGAAGGAATCGAAACCTCTCTGTTCCTCGAAAAAGACGGAACATGGGTGATGAATGAACGTTATCTGGGGGCGCGTGAAGAGCCTTCCTCTTTCGCTTCCTACGGTACATGGGCGCGAACCGCTGACAAGCTGGTATTAACCGACAGCAAAGGTGAAAAGTCATATTATCGGGCGAAAGGGGATGCGCTGGAGATGCTCGATCGTGAAGGTAATCCGATTGAATCGCAGTTCAACTACACGCTGGAACCTGCAAAGTCCAGCCTCCCCATGACACCGATGACTCTGCGTGGCATGTATTTTTATATGGCTGATGCGGCGACCTTTACTGATTGCGCGACCGGAAAACGTTTCATGGTGGCGAATAACGCAGAGCTGGAACGGGGCTACCTGGCTGCGCGCGGTAACAGTGAAAAATCCGTGTTACTGTCTGTAGAAGGTCACTTTACGCTTGAGGCTAACCCGGATACCGGTGCGCCGACCAAAGTATTAGCGCCCGATACGGCGGGTAAATTTTACCCGAACAAGGATTGCAGTAGTTTGAGTCAGTAAACCTGCTTGAGGCAGAAACAAACGCAAAATTGCCTGATGCGCTGCGCTTATCAGGCCTATTACATATAGTACAACATTTTGAATTAGCACGATTTTGTAGGCCGGATAAGGCGTTCACGCCGCATCCGGCATTTTGTGCACGAGGCTGGCTTTTATCACCGAGTCAGCCCAACAAAGCGACCCGCTTTGATATAAATTCCTGGCTTCAGGTGCCCAATATACTGTAACTGTGTTTCTGGCTTAAACGCAGAGACATCACCAGCACGCATATGCATTAGATCGGCAGGGCTAATCCAGCCCGACTGCGCCAGCGTAAGCGGATGCCCGGCTTTGGCAAATGCATCAGTGACAAACTCCGAACAAAACCACGACTTTTTGTCTCCTTCTCCCACACCGCTTAACTGCGCTTTCGCCAGGCCGCTGACGCACTGTTGGCGAAAATCTTCGGAGAAAGGATTTAGTGAGCACATCTGGCGGGGCACCATAAACGGAATGAACTCGACAATGCCGCGATAGTTGTAACCGCTATTTTTGATTTTATTGGCGAACGCGGTGATTTCTGTGGCTTGTTGCGGGGTAAGGTCCGGGACTCGTAAGACGAAAAGCTTATCGCTATGCCTCATGGCTTTTTTAAGGGGAACAATCTGGACGCCATCTCCAGTCGCTTCTGCAACGTTATTTTCACCCAAATAGATTGCAACGTGACTTACAGAGGAAGTGCTGAAGACGCGGATACCAAATGAGGTTACCCCAAGGCTTGAGGAGAACAGCAAATCGCCGGGTTTGAGATCAGGTTCGGTTATTTCTTTTATTGATCGTTCGGTGAAAGAGCTTTGATGCTGGAATTTGACTGCCCATGTTTTCGCCTCGGCATCTACCGCTGCGGCTGATGAGTCTGGCTGGCTGATATCAACTGTACAGGCCGAAAGTAAAAGAAAGCAGGGGAGAAGCAGGCGGCAGTACGCCTTTGGTTTATCCATTTTATACAATCCATGTAAAAAAGGGCCCTGAAATTCAGGACCCTTTCTGGCATCAGCCTTTAATCTGTTTCACCAGATAATCGACGATGTCACCGGTCTTAATTAACTGTTTCTCGCCGTTACGACGATATTTGTATTCGATATCGTCGTTGTCGAGGTTACGGTCGCCAAGCACAATAGTGTGCGGAATACCGATCAGTTCCATATCAGCAAACATCACGCCCGGACGCTCTTTGCGGTCATCCAGCAGCACTTCGATACCCTGCGCACGCAGTTCGCTGTACAGTTTCTCAGCCAGCTCTTGTACGCGGAAGGATTTGTGCATGTTCATCGGCAGAATTGCGACCTGGAACGGTGCGATAGCGTCAGGCCATACGATGCCGCGTTCGTCGTAGTTCTGCTCAATCGCCGCAGCGACTACGCGCGTTACCCCGATACCGTAGCAACCCATCGTCAGGATCTGGTTACGACCATCTTCGCCCTGAACGGAGGCTTTCAGTGCTTCGGAGTACTTAGTACCCAGCTGGAAGATGTGACCGACTTCGATACCACGTTTGATCAGCAGCGTACCCTGACCATCCGGGCTTGGATCGCCTGCCACCACGTTACGGATATCAGCAACTTCCGGGGTGGCGACATCGCGATCCCAGTTGATACCGAAGTAGTGTTTGCCATCGATGTTAGCACCGGCAGCAAAATCACTCATTGCCGCAACGGTACGGTCAATCACCACCGGAATCGGCATGTTTACCGGACCCAGTGAGCCTGGGCCTGCTTTAACCACGGCACGAATTTCTTCTTCGGTCGCGAAAGTCAGCGGGCTGGCAACCTGTGGCAGTTTTTCTGCTTTAACTTCGTTCAGCTCGTGGTCACCACGCACCAGCAACGCAACCAGCGGGAAGCTACTGCCTTCAACCGCTTTAACCAGCAGAGTCTTAACCGTTTTCTCAATCGGCAGATTGAACTGTTCAACCAGTTCCGCGATGGTCTTCGCGTTCGGCGTATCAACCAGCGTCATTTCCTGGGTAGCAGCAGCGCGCGGTTCTTTCGGCGCGATAGCTTCTGCCAGCTCAATGTTCGCTGCATAGTCAGAGGTGTCGGAGAAAACCACATCGTCTTCACCGCTCTGCGCCAGCACCTGGAATTCGTGAGAGGCGCTGCCGCCGATAGAACCGGTGTCAGCCTGTACGGCGCGGAAATCCAGCCCCATACGGCTAAAGATTTTGCTGTAGGCCGCATACATTGCATCGTAGGTTTCCTGCAGGGATTCCTGAGAAGTGTGGAAAGAGTAAGCATCTTTCATCAGGAATTCGCGGGAACGCATGACGCCGAAACGCGGACGCACTTCATCACGGAACTTGGTCTGGATCTGATAGAAGTTCAGCGGCAGCTGTTTGTAAGAGCTAAGCTCGTTACGAATCAGGTCAGTGATCACTTCTTCGTGAGTCGGGCCGAGTACGAACGGACGCTCGCCACGGTCAACAAAACGCAGCAGTTCCGGACCGTACTGTTCCCAACGACCACTCTCTTGCCACAAATCGGCTGGCTGAACCACCGGCATCGACACCTCGATCGCACCGGCGTTGTTCATCTCTTCACGCACGATGTTTTCGACTTTTTTCAGAACGCGCACGCCGGTCGGCAGCCAGGTATATAACCCGGAGGCCAGCTTGCGGATCATCCCGGCGCGTAGCATCAGCTGATGGCTGATCACCTCGGCGTCGGCAGGTGTCTCCTTGAGAGTGGAGAGCAGGTATTGGCTAGTACGCATGTTGTTACGGTTCCAGTTGGAAGGTAGAACAGGCTCAAGGCGAGCCTGGGACAAAAAAAGTGATTTAGTTTACCAGTGCAGGAGAAATGTCAAAAGAGAAGGGCGTGAATTTAACGCGGTTCCAGCGCAAAGACTTCGAAACCTGCGTCGGTGACGCGCCAGCGAACGTTAAAATCATGCAGCCAGACGGCATAGGTTTTGCCCGTTTCCTCACCTTTACGATAGGCCGGGCGCGGGTCCTGCGCCAGTACTTCGCGGATAAACAGCGTTAACTGCGGATAACGCTTCTCCAGTGTCAAAAGCTGCTTTTCAACGTCTGCGGTAAAGCTCACTGCCATCTCTGCCACTGGCGCACTTTGCGCATAGCTGGCACTGGCATCGGGAAGCGATTCGGCAAAGGGGAGATACGGTTTGATATCCACTACCGGCGTACCATCGACCAGATCCAGACTGCCGAGCTTCAGAATCACGCTGTCTTTATGGCAAACAACCTCTTTCAGCTCTACCAGCGACATACCAATCGGGTTAGGGCGGAAAGTAGAGCGTGTGGCGAAAACACCCATTCTGGCGTTACCACCGAGGCGCGGAGGACGCACAGTCGGACGCCAGCCGCCTTCCATCGTTTGATGAAAGACGAAAAGGATCCATAAATGGCTGAACGCTTCCAGGCCGCGCACGGCGTCGGCCTGGTTGTAGGGAGCAATGAGATGCAGTTCGCCGTTGGCGCTTTTTACCAGACCCGGCTGGCGCGGAACGGCGAATTTTTCTTTATAGGGCGAGCGAATAACGCCTATTTGCTCGAACTGGAAACTGCTCATTTTGCCGTAATGTTAAGCGCAGAACCGATACATACAGCCTGACGATAGCAGCCTGGCGTACCGCTGGTGACTTCACAGCTATGCAGTAAAACCGCATTGGCTTTCATTTTAGAGGCGTTGATTTGCATTCGTTTGCGCGCGGTCGGGATGCTCGGCGGAGAATCCTGATTAGAGGCCTGGCAAGAATCACCACTGACTTCCCCAAGATCGCGGAATGGCTTACCGACTAATTCTTCAGCATTAGTATAAATTCGGACCGGCGTGGCGCGCGGTGCTTTCGGTTTTGCTGGCTCCGCTTTTGGCTGGGGTGCGGTGCTTTGAACAGGTTCGACAGGGGATCTGCTTAACATGGAACAGCCGCTCAGCATGAGTGCTAATAAACAGATCGGTAAAGCACGCATAGTATTTCCTCAATGTATGATCAAAACGTCAATATTGAATCAGGCGCTTATAAAAATGACAAGACGGGCAAGCGCCCGTCCTGAATGATATTACAAATTGTGGAAACAGCCTAAAAATTACCAGCCTTTAACTGCACCGCCGTTAAACACTTTGTTTGCCGCTTCATAAACTTCGTCAGACTGATAAGCCTGGACGAATTTCTTCACGTTTTCCGCGTCTTTGTTATCTTCACGAGTCACGATCAGGTTTACGTACGGAGACTCTTTATCTTCGACAAAGATACCGTCTTTCGCCGGAGTCAGGCCAATCTGGCTGGCATAGGTGGTGTTGATAACTGCCAGAGCGATTTGCGCGTCGTCCAGAGAGCGCGGCAGCTGTGGTGCTTCCAGTTCAACAATTTTCAGGTTTTTTGGGTTCTCAACAACATCAAGAACGGTCGGCAGCAGGCCAACGCCATCTTTCAGTTTGATCAAGCCCACTTTTTGCAGCAGCAGCAGTGAACGACCGAGGTTAGTCGGATCGTTTGGAACTGCAACCTGCGAACCATCCTGCAGTTCATCCAGAGATTTGATCTTCTTGGAGTAGCCAGCAATCGGATAAACAAAAGTGTTGCCTACTGCGACCAGTTTGTAGCCACGATCTTTCAATTGCTGATCAAGGTACGGTTTGTGCTGGAAGGCGTTAGCGTCGATATCGCCTTTGCTCAATGCTTCGTTTGGCAGAACATAGTCGTTGAAGGTTACCAGTTCAACGTCCAGACCATATTTGTCTTTCGCGACTTTTTGCGCGACTTCTGCAACCTGCTGTTCGGCACCGACAATAACGCCGACTTTAATGTGGTTCGGATCTTTTTCATCCTGACCGCAACCTACCAGTGCCAGTGATCCAATCAGGGCTCCCACTGCCGC
This sequence comes from Escherichia sp. MOD1-EC6475, assembly GCF_003046645.1. Lineage (NCBI taxonomy): Bacteria > Pseudomonadati > Pseudomonadota > Gammaproteobacteria > Enterobacterales > Enterobacteriaceae > Escherichia > Escherichia sp. MOD1-EC6475. The sequence continues at coordinate 161,489 of NZ_PZKQ01000043.1, forward strand.
AAAGGTTTTGAATTTGAACGCCATACCTTATTCCTTCTTCAATTATTTATGTTGTGTTGAACGTTACTTGCGAGTGACAGCCCGGACGATGCGGTCGCCTGCGAACTGAATTAAATAAACCAGAATGACCAGTAATACCAGTACCGTATTCATCACCGTCGCGTTATAGCCGATGTAGCCATACTGATAGCCAATCTGACCCAAACCACCGGCACCGACTGCGCCACCCATTGCGGAATAACCGACCAGGGTAATCAGGGTGATAGTTGCGGCGTTTACCAGACCCGGCAACGCTTCCGGTAACAGCACTTTACGGACGATCTGCATCGGCGTGGCACCCATTGCACGGGAGGCTTCAATTAACCCGGTTGGGATCTCCAGCAGGGCGTTTTCGACCATACGCGCAATAAACGGTGCTGCACCAACGGTCAGTGGAACAATCGCTGCCTGCAAACCAATCGATGTACCGACAATAACGCGAGTAAACGGAATCATCCATACCAGCAAGATAATGAACGGGATGGAACGGAAAATGTTCACAATCGCTGAAACGGTACGATACAACTTCGCGTTAGCAATAATTTGCCCCGGACGCGTGACATAAAGCAGGACGCCAACCGGCAGACCAATCACAAACCCAAAAAATCCGGATACGAAGGTCATTGCCAGCGTTTCCCATACGCCACGAACCAGCAGCCACATCATCGGCTCAGACATAACCCAGTACCTCTACTTTTACATGGTGTTCCTGCAGCCAGGCAATGGCGGCTTGCGTATCTTGTTGTGTGCCGTGCATTTCAGTCAGCATGATGCCGAACTTAACGCCACCGGCGTAATCCATCTGCGCGCTAATAATGTTGTTGTTGACATTGAAACGACGCGCGGTTTCAGAAAGCAGCGGGGCATCGACCGACTGGCCGGTAAACTCAAGGCGCAGCATCGGCACACAGTCAGTAAATGGCTCCGCTTGCAGACGTTCCTGATAATCTTCCGGGATATCCAGATGCAGGGTTGACTGAATAAACTTCTGCGCCAGCGGCGTTTTCGGATGCGAGAACACTTCGCTTACCGTGTCTTGCTCGATCAGTTCGCCATTGCTGATGACTGCCACACAATCACAAATGCGCTTCACAACGTCCATTTCGTGGGTAATCAACAGAATCGTCAAACCCAGACGGCGGTTGATGTCTTTTAGCAGTTCGAGAATAGAACGCGTGGTTGCCGGGTCCAGCGCGCTGGTGGCTTCATCGCACAGCAATACTTTGGGATTGCTGGCTAACGCACGGGCAATCGCCACACGTTGTTTCTGCCCGCCGGAAAGGTTCGACGGGTAGCTATCATGCTTATCGCCAAGACCAACCAATGACAGCAATTCTGTCACGCGACGTTTAATCTCGTCTTTCGGCGTGTTGTCCAGCTCCAGCGGCAGCGCCACGTTGCCAAAAACAGTACGCGAAGAGAGCAGGTTAAAATGCTGGAAAATCATACCAATCTGGCGGCGAGCTTTGGTCAACTCGGATTCTGACAGCGTGGTCAGTTCCTGGCCATCGACCAGCACGCTACCCTCGGTTGGGCGCTCCAGCAGGTTTACACAACGTATAAGCGTACTCTTACCCGCGCCTGAGGCACCGATAACGCCATAAATTTGTCCAGCTGGCACATGCAGGCTGACGTTGTTCAACGCCTGGATGGTGCGGGTGCCCTGGTGGAACACTTTGGTGATATTCGAAAGTTTTATCATTGATTATTTATTATCGTCATTAAGTTGGTCGTGGCATTTCGACTGCCTGAAACGGTCAAAGTCGTCAATGAAATGGATGTTAAGGCATCCAGACGTCTAAATCAATCAGGTTTATGCGAAGAGCACTTTCTTGCAGGTCGAAACATGCGATACTAGCGTCACATGCCTTATTAAGGAGCTATAAAAGGTGGCGAAGAGCGTACCCGCAATTTTTCTTGACCGTGATGGCACCATTAATGTCGATCACGGCTATGTCCATGAGATCGACAACTTTGAATTTATCGACGGTGTTATTGACGCCATGCGCGAGCTGAAAAAAATGGGCTTTGCGCTGGTGGTAGTAACCAACCAGTCTGGCATTGCTCGCGGTAAATTTACTGAAGCACAGTTTGAAACGCTGACCGAGTGGATGGACTGGTCGCTGGCGGACCGCGATGTCGATCTGGATGGCATCTATTATTGCCCGCATCATCCGCAGGGTAGTGTTGAAGAGTTTCGCCAGGTCTGCGATTGCCGTAAACCGCATCCGGGGATGCTTTTGTCAGCACGCGATTATTTGCATATTGATATGGCCGCTTCTTATATGGTGGGCGATAAATTAGAAGATATGCAGGCAGCGGCTGCGGCGAACGTGGGAACAAAAGTGCTGGTGCGTACGGGTAAACCTATTACGCCTGAAGCAGAAAACGCGGCGGATTGGGTGTTAAATAGCCTGGCAGACCTGCCGCAAGCGATAAAAAAGCAGCAAAAACCGGCGTAATGATTAAAAGATGAGCGGTTGAAATAAAAATGCATTTTTCCGCTTGTCTTCCTGAAACGACTCCCTATAATGCGCCTCCATCGACACGGCGGATGTGAATCACTTCACACAAACAGCCGGTTCGGTTGAAGAGAAAAATCCTGAAATTCAGGGTTGACTCTGAAAGAGGAAAGCGTAATATACGCCACCTCGCGACAGTGAGCTGAAAGCCGCGTCGCAACTGCTCTTTAACAATTTATCAGACAATCTGTGTGGGCACTCGAAGATACGGATTCTTAACGTTCTCGGACGATAAATGAATACCAAGTCTCAAGAGTGAACACGTAATTCATTACGAAGTTTAATTCTTTGAGCATCAAACTTTTAAATTGAAGAGTTTGATCATGGCTCAGATTGAACGCTGGCGGCAGGCCTAACACATGCAAGTCGAACGGTAACAGAAAGCAGCTTGCTGCTTTGCTGACGAGTGGCGGAGGGGTGGGTAATGTCTGGGAAACTGGCCGATGGAGGGGGATAACTACTGGAAACGGTAGCTAATACCGCATATCGTCGGATGACGAAAGAGGGGGACGTTCGGGCCTCTTTGCCTCGGGTGTGGCCCTGTGGGGGTTGGTGGTAGGTGGG
>NZ_PZKQ01000044.1:0-22660 GCF_003046645.1 Escherichia sp. MOD1-EC6475
GTGGACAGTCATTCATCTTCCCGCTCGCCAAAAAACAAAAACCCCGCCAGTCTGCACTGGCGGGTTTTCGTTAAAACAGGTGAAACTGACCGATAAGCCGCTTTCTTTTGGGTATAGTGTCGTGGACAGTCATTCATCTTACCGCTCGCTTCAAAAGCAAAAACCCGCCAGTTTTGCACTGGCGGGTTTCTGTTGAAGAGGTGAAACTGACCGATAAGCCGGGTTCTGTCGTGGACAGTCATTCATCTAGGCCAGCAATCGCTCACTGGCTCAAGCAGCCTACCCGGGTTCAGTACGGGCCGTACCTTATGAACCCCTATTTGGCCTTGCTCCGGGTGGAGTTTACCGTGCCACGGACTGTTACCAGCCGCGCGGTGCGCTCTTACCGCACCCTTTCACCCTTACCTGATCCCACTTGCGTGAGCCATCGGCGGTTTGCTCTCTGTTGCACTGGTCGTGGGTTTCCCCCCCAGGCGTTACCTGGCACCCTGCCCTATGGAGCCCGGACTTTCCTCCCCTCCGCCCGTCTCCCCCGAAGAGGACGACGACGAAGCGGCGACTGTCTGGTCAGCTTCGGCGCGCAGTATAGAGGGTTTGCGCGCCCTTGTCACCCCGCGTTGCGCATTCCAATCGCCAGCGTCGCGGCGATATTACGCGAAGCACGGTAAATATTGTCATAAGCCCCGCTGAAAGCTTCATCCAGCGTAACAATACTGTTCAACACGCTGAATACAGCATCGATGCCATACTGATGCACAACGCCGACATCCTTCGTCAGACTACCCGCAATACCAATTACCGGTTTATTGTATTTCTTCGCGACGTTCGCTACGCCAATCGGCACTTTACCGTGAATGCTCTGGCTATCAATGCGACCTTCTCCGGTGATCACCAACGAGCAATCATGAATATGTTCTTCCAGATTGAGCGCCGTCGTCACAATTTCAATGCCGCTCTTTAGCTCTGCTCCAAGAAACGCCATTAGCGCCGCTCCCATACCGCCTGCAGCCCCTGCACCTGGAACGTTTTTCACATCAACATGCAGCGATTTTTTGATGACATCAGCATAGTGAGAGAGATTCTTGTCCAGCTCGATAATCGTGGCTTCATTAGCCCCTTTTTGCGGGCCAAAGATACGCGAAGCACCGTTATCGCCCACCAGCGGATTAGTGACATCGCAGGCGACGCGAATAGCGCAATCTTTTAAACGCGGATCGAGGCCGGAAATATCAATATCATTCAGGGTATTAAGACTGCCGCCGCCAAAACCGATTTCATTACCGTTGACATCGCTTAACTTCGCCCCCAGCGCCTGCATCATCCCCGCGCCGCCGTCGTTGGTGGCACTGCCGCCGATGCCAATAATAATGCTGGTCGCGCCACTCTCCAGCGCCTGTAAAATTAACTCCCCCGTGCCGCGAGAAGTCGTCACCAACGGATCACGCTTTTCTGACGGTACTAACGCCAGCCCACTGGCCGCCGCCATTTCAATAAACGCGGTTTTACCATCGCCAGAGATCCCCCAACTGGCATTCACCTTTTCGCCCAGTGGCCCTGTAACCCAGGCGTGACGTTCGAAACCCTGGGTGGCTGCAATCATCGCTTCCACCGTTCCTTCGCCGCCATCAGCAACCGGAACCGAAACGTACTGTGCATCAGGAAAAATTTCCCGAAATCCTTTTTCTATCGCCTGCGCAACCTCGCTGGCAGATAAACTTTCTTTATAAGAGTCTGGGGCGATTACGATTTTCATACCTGTGCCTGTTACCACATGACGCCGGAGGGCGTTTCTCTTATTCGGCCTGGATTCCAGACCCGGATTGCAATACGCCATCCGGGCGCGACGCCATTAACGAGTAACTTCGACTTTTGCCAGTTTTTCGTAGTAGCACGCCAGGGCGCTATGATCCGCCGTTCCCAAACCATCGGCACGCAGTGCCTGCATCATCTCCATAACCGCAGCAGTTAGCGGCAATTGCGCACCAACGCCGTGAGAGGTATCCAGCGCATTCGCCAGATCTTTAATATGCAGATCAATACGGAAGCCTGGCTTGAAGTTTCTGTCCATGACCATCGGCGCTTTAGCATCAAGAACGGTACTGCCAGCCAGCCCACCGCGAATTGCCTGATACACCAACTCCGGGTTAACGCCCGCTTTGGTTGCCAGCGTTAACGCTTCTGACATCGCGGCAATATTCAGCGCCACAATGACCTGATTTGCCAGTTTAGTGACGTTACCTGCACCGATCTCCCCGGTATGCACCACGGAACCCGCCATCGCTTTCATCAAATCATAGTATTTGTCGAAAATAACCTTGTCGCCACCCACCATCACAGACAGCGTACCGTCGATGGCTTTCGGTTCACCGCCGCTCACCGGGGCGTCCAGCATATCAATACCTTTCGCTTTCAGTGCTTCGCTGATTTCACGGCTTGCCAGCGGAGCGATTGAACTCATATCGATCAATACCGTACCTGGCTTCGCGCCTTCAATAATGCCATTTTCACCCAACGCCACCTCTTTCACATGAGGGGAGTTTGGCAGCATGGTTATGATGACATCGCACTGTTCAGCGACAGCTTTAGCCGTAGACGCTGTTTCTGCGCCTGCGGCAATCACTTCAGCAATGGCTTCAGGGTTACGGTCAGCAACCACCAGCGAGTAACCTGCTTTCAGGAGGTTTTTACTCATTGGTTTACCCATAATACCCAGGCCAATAAAACCAACTTTCATAGTCATATCAATCATCTCTCTTGTTGCGGTGGTGGTTATTTTTTAAAGGTATCTGCCAGTTTCTGCGTGGCGGAACGGAATACGCCGAGATCGCTGCCGACGGCCACAAACGTAGCGCCCCATTCCAGATAACGACGCGCATCGGCTTCGACAGGGGCGAGGATGCCGCAGGGTTTGCCGTTGGCTCTGGCGCGATTAAAAATATGTTGAATCGCTTTTTGCACATCCGGATGTGACGCATTGCCGAGATGACCTAATGCCGCCGCTAGGTCGCTGGGGCCAACGAAGATACCGTCAACGCCTTCGGTTGCGGCGATAGCATCAACGTTATCAACGCCTTGCTGGCTTTCGATTTGCACCAGAATGGTGATGTTCTTATTCGACTGAGCGAAGTAATCCACCACGGTGCCAAACATATTGGCGCGGTGAGAAACAGAAACGCCGCGAATACCTTCTGGTGGATAACGGGTAGATGCCACCGCCTGCACCGCTTCTTCTTTCGTTTCGACAAAGGGGATCAGGAAGTTATAAAAACCGATATCCAGCAGACGCTTAATAATTACCGGTTCGTTGGTCGGTACACGCACCACTGGCGCGCTGACGCTCCCCTTCAGAGCCATCAACTGAGGAATGAACGTGGAGATATCGTTTGGCGCATGTTCGCCATCCAGCACCAGCCAGTCAAAGCCAGCTAAACCAAGAACTTCAGTGCTAATTGGGTTAGAAAGTGCTGACCAGCAGCCAATCTGTACCTGTTTCGCTGCCAACGCGGCTTTGAACTTATTTGGGAAAATATCGTTATTCATCGCTTATACCTTTGCTTATTTCTGCAATTCCATACGTTTAATGTCGCCAGTCAGGCTTCCCGGTGCAGTATTGAAAGAGGGCAATCTCTTCGATGACAATAAAAATAGGCAGTAAGATTAAAAAGGCACATGCGTTCCTTATTCAGCAATCCCACTAATTATGTTTATATTCCGTCGATAGCAAAAAGGTCAGTGCTATTTATTAAATATTCTCTTAACGAATATTGACCCTGTTCAATAATAAATCTGTTTTCGACAATGAGTATAATCAGACCAGAAATAATAGGCATTGTGCAAATGCTCATTATGATTGCCTGATATAAATATTATTTTGAGCATATGCCTATCACGCTGCGTGCCAATGCACATATTTACGCTTTGCCGGCCCCTGTCGCCCTGCTATCACGATAATTAGTGATGTTGATCACATACTGACTTTTCATCTCCTGACACTCTTATTCCATCTCACAGATGAAATTATTTCTGTCATCAGAATCACTCAACATAAATTTATTATTACCAGCGACCGGAGAAAACGGGATAATGGCCAACATCGAAATCAGGCAAGAAACGCCGACTGCGTTTTATATAAAAGTTCACGACACAGATAATGTGGCAATTATTGTTAATGATAATGGCCTGAAAGCAGGAACACGTTTCCCGGACGGACTGGAATTAATTGAACATATACCCCAGGGGCATAAAGTCGCATTAGTTGATATCCCTGCGAATAGCGAAATTATTCGTTACGGTGAAGTGATTGGTTATGCCGTGCGCGCAATCCCACGCGGAAGTTGGATCGACGAATCAATGGTCGTACTGCCGGAAGCGCCGCCGTTACACACGCTGCCACTGGCAACTAAAGTGCCGGAACCCTTACCGCCGCTTGAAGGTTATACCTTTGAGGGCTATCGCAATACCGATGGCAGCGTGGGCACCAAAAACCTGCTCGGCATCACCACCAGCGTGCATTGTGTGGCGGGCGTGGTGGATTACGTGGTGAAAATCATTGAGCGTGACCTGCTGTCGAAATACCCGAACGTCGATGGTGTGGTGGGGCTGAATCACCTGTACGGTTGTGGCGTGGCGATTAACGCTCCGGCGGCGGTGGTGCCTATTCGTACTATTCACAACATTTCGCTTAACCCAAACTTTGGCGGCGAGGTGATGGTGATTGGTCTGGGTTGCGAGAAATTGCAGCCTGAACGCCTGCTGGTCGGCACGGATGATGTACAGGCTATTCCAGTGGAAAGTGCCAGTATTGTCAGCTTGCAGGATGAAAAACATGTCGGTTTTCAGTCCATGGTCGAGGATATTTTGCAGGTTGCCGAGCGCCACCTGCACAAATTAAATCAACGGCAGCGAGAAACCTGCCCGGCTTCAGAACTGGTTGTCGGTATGCAGTGCGGCGGCAGCGATGCGTTTTCTGGTGTAACGGCAAACCCGGCTGTGGGCTATGCATCTGATCTACTGGTGCGCTGCGGCGCAACGGTGATGTTCTCAGAAGTAACGGAAGTGCGTGACGCGATCCATCTGCTGACACCGCGCGCTATTAATGAAGAGGTCGGCAAGCGCCTGCTGGATGAGATGGAGTGGTACGACAACTATCTTGATATGGGAAAAACCGACCGCAGCGCCAACCCTTCGCCGGGCAACAAGAAAGGCGGTCTGGCAAACGTGGTGGAAAAGGCACTCGGCTCCATTGCCAAATCGGGTAAAAGCGCGATTGTTGAAGTGCTGTCACCCGGTCAGCGTCCGACCAAACGCGGATTAATTTACGCCGCGACGCCAGCCAGCGATTTCGTCTGTGGCACCCAACAGGTGGCTTCAGGGATTACCGTGCAAGTATTTACCACCGGTCGCGGCACACCATACGGTCTGATGGCGGTGCCGGTCATTAAAATGGCAACCCGCACCGAACTGGCGAACCGCTGGTTTGATTTGATGGATATTAATGCGGGCACTATCGCCACCGGCGAAGAGACCATTGAAGAGGTGGGCTGGAAGCTGTTCCACTTTATTCTTGACGTCGCCAGCGGGAAGAAGAAAACCTTCTCGGATCAATGGGGACTGCATAACCAACTGGCAGTATTTAACCCGGCGCCAGTGACCTGATTTCTTTTGGAACGCGCCTCGCAAAACATGGCCTTAGTGCCATGTTTTTATTGTTTCAAGTCCCCTCATCCATTAATAATGCATTTGCATTACCTTAGTTGAAGATTATAATTTGAGCAGAAAAAAGGCTGTAAAAGGACAGTGAACAATGCCCGCTAATGCTCGCTCTAACGCTGTACTGACCACTGAATCAAAGGTCACGATACGCGGACAAACAACTATCCCCGCGCCAGTGCGTGAGGCCTTAAAACTGAAGCCAGGCCTGGACAGCATTCATTACGAAATCCTGCCTGGTGGGCAAGTATTTATGTGCCGTGTGGGAGATGAACAGGAGGATCATACTATGAATGCATTTTTGCGTTTTCTGGATGCAGATATCCAGAACAACCCGCAAAAAACTCGTCCATTCGAAATTCAACAAGGAAAAAGACTTGTCGCTGGCATGGACGTCAACATTGATGATGAGATTGGCGACGACGAATAATGGATTTTCCACAAAGGGTTAATGGTTGGGCGCTATATGCTCATCCCTGCTTTCAGGAAACCTACGACGCTTTAGTTGCCGAAGTTGAGACATTAAAGGGAAAAGATCCTGAAAATTATCAGAAAAAAGCCGTCACAAAGTTATTGGCGGTAGTACATAAAGTTATTGAGGAGCATATCACGGTCAATCCATCATCACCGGCATTCCGTCATGGCAATTCGTTAGGCTCAGGGAAAAATAAAGACTGGTCACGGGTAAAATTTGGCGCTGGTCGTTATCGTCTCTTCTTTCGTTACAGCGAAAAAGAGAAAGTCATCATTCTTGGATGGATGAACGATGAAAACACGCTGCGCACCTACGGTAAAAAAACAGATGCCTATACCGTATTCAGCAAAATGTTAAAAAGAGGACATCCTCCTGCCGACTGGGAAACCCTCACCAGATAGACTGAAGAAACCCATTGATGGTGTTCACAATGCCCGCCGAACGCATCCGTTTTGACCAGCGGGCACCATTTCTCACTCCCCGACCAGAATCACCTCAACCCCAGCCTTTCGCAGCCCTTCCAGACTATCCGCAGGAATGCCTTCATCGACAATGATCATGTCGATCCGTTGAGTATCGATGATCTTATGTAAACTGGAGCGGTTGAACTTACTGGAATCGGTGACCACGATGATCCGTTCCGCAACTTCGCACATCCGGCGGTTTAAACGAGCTTCATCTTCATTATGCGTACTGACGCCGCGCTCCAGATCGATAGCGTCTACGCCGAGAAACAGCATATCGAAGTGGTAATTTTGCAGCGATTGTTCAGCCTGATCGCCGTAAAAAGATTGCGACTGGCGGCGCAGATGCCCTCCGGTCATCAGCAGTTCAACGCCCTCCGCTTCCAGCAAAGCATTCGCCACGTTCATACCATTGGTCATCGCAATCACATCGGTGTGCTTGCGCATCAGACGGGCAATCTCAAAGGTGGTGGTTCCGGAATCGAGGATCACCCGATGACCTGGCTTAATCAACTCAACGGCAGCTTTCGCAACGCTGCGTTTCATCGCCGTGTTCAGCGCGCTTTTATCTTCTACCGAAGGCTCGACTGACGGCGTCGAGCCATCGCAGATCAGCGCGCCGCCGTAGGCACGCACGGCAATCCCCTGTTTTTCCAGAAACGCCAGATCGTTGCGGATTGTCACAGTAGATACACCATACAATGCTGACAGATCGTTAACCTGCACACTCCCTTGCTGACGCAGGCGCTGAATGATCTGCTCTCTTCGCTCGCTGGTGCCAGTCACTCGCTTCTCACCTGATGCGTCGGTATTACTCATAGTAAATCCTTTCGTAAATCTTTCGTTTCATTTCGTTTTTCTTATTAACGCCTTTCTATTAACCAAATGCAAGCCCACATTGCCTGTTGACGTAAGCGACTCTTGTTTCAGTAACTTTCATTATGTTTCTTTTGTGAATCAGATCAGAAAACCATTACCTTTCGTTTTATTTTTACATCACCATGGCGCAGTATAAATTGAAACAAAACGAAAGATTAACAATGGCAATTATTTGGTCTGGAGAAGAAAGTGAAATATCTGATAGAAATGGTGAGACAGCACAAAGAGGGCAAAACAAATGGGATTTATGCCGTTTGCTCCGCACATCCGCTAGTGCTGGAAGCGGCCATCCACTATGCCTTCGCAAACCAAACGCCGTTACTGATTGAAGCAACCTCCAATCAGGTGGATCAGTTCGGCGGTTATACCGGAATGACGCCCGCCGATTTTCGCGGCTTTGTTTGCCAGCTTGCCGACTCGCTGAATTTCCCGCAAAACGCGTTGATTCTCGGTGGCGACCATCTGGGGCCAAACCGCTGGCAGAATCTGCCTGCCGCTCAGGCGATGGCCAATGCCGATGATTTGATTAAAAGCTACGTCGCGGCGGGGTTCAAAAAAATCCATCTTGATTGCAGCATGTCCTGTCAGGGCGATCCGGTTCCCTTAACCGATGACATCGTGGCTGAACGCGCTGCCCGTCTGGCAAAAGTCGCGGAAGAAACCTGCCGCGAACACTTTGGCGAGGCCGATCTGGTGTATGTCATCGGCACCGAAGTTCCGGTGCCCGGCGGCGCTCATGAAACCTTAAGCGAACTGGCGGTCACTACGCCCGATGCCGCCCGCGCCACGCTGGAAGCCCATCGTCACGCCTTTGAAAAGCAAGGTCTGAATGCCCTGTGGCCACGCATCATTGCCCTGGTGGTACAACCCGGTGTCGAATTCGATCACACCAACGTTATTGATTATCAGCCCGCAAAAGCGACCGCCTTAAGCCAGATGGTCGAAAACTACCAAACGCTGATTTTCGAAGCTCACTCTACCGATTATCAAACGCCGCAATCACTACGCCAGTTGGTAATCGACCACTTTGCCATTCTGAAAGTTGGCCCGGCGCTGACCTTCGCCCTACGTGAAACCCTGTTTTCTCTGGCGGCGATTGAAGAAGAACTGGTGCCAGCGAAAGCCTGTTCCAGTCTGCGTCAGGTTCTGGAAAACGTGATGCTTGACCGTCCGGAATACTGGCAAAGCCACTACCACGGTGACGGCAACGCACGTCGTCTGGCACGCGGTTACAGCTACTCAGATCGTGTGCGCTACTACTGGCCGGACAGCCAGATTGATGACGCTTTCGCCCATCTGGTTCGTAACCTGGCGGATGCGCCAATTCCGCTACCGCTCATCAGCCAGTATCTGCCGCTGCAATACGTCAAAGTTCGCTCCGGCGAGCTACAGCCAACGCCGAGGGCGCTCATTATCAACCATATTCAGGACATCCTGGCGCAGTACCACACAGCCTGTGGAGGCCAATAACCAAAACAAAGAGGAACACGCTATGCCAAATATTGTTTTAAGCCGGATCGATGAACGCTTGATTCACGGTCAGGTTGGCGTTCAGTGGGTCGGATTTGCGGGGGCAAATCTGGTTCTGGTAGCCAATGACGAGGTAGCCGAAGATCCGGTACAACAAAACCTGATGGAAATGGTACTGGCAGAAGGGATCGCTGTGCGTTTCTGGTCGTTGCAGAAAGTGATCGACAACATCCATCGCGCCGCTGAACGGCAGAAAATCCTGCTGGTTTGCAAAACACCAGCCGATTTCCTGACGCTGGTGAAAGGTGGTGTCCCGGTGAGTCGCATTAATGTTGGCAATATGCATTACGCCAATGGCAAGCAACAAATCGCCAAAACGGTTTCTGTAGATGCGGGTGATATCGCGGCGTTTAACGATCTGAAAACCGCCAGAGTGGAATGCTTCGTTCAGGGCGTCCCGACAGAACCTGCTGTGGAGCTCTTTAAATTACTTTGAGGGATTCATCATGGAAATCAGTCTGTTGCAGGCATTCGTGTTGGGCATTCTCGCCTTTATCGCTGGCCTGGATATGTTTAACGGCTTAACCCATATACACCGCCCGGTGGTTCTTGGGCCGTTGGTTGGGCTGGTACTTGGCGATCTACATACCGGTATTTTAACCGGCGGTACGCTGGAACTGGTATGGATGGGGCTGGCTCCGCTGGCGGGCGCACAGCCGCCTAACGTCATTATCGGTACTATCGTCGGTACGGCATTTGCTATTACCACCGGCGTGAAACCCGATGTCGCAGTCGGTGTCGCCGTGCCTTTCGCCGTCGCGGTACAGATGGGGATTACCTTCCTGTTCTCGGTGATGTCTGGCGTAATGTCCCGTTGTGACCGGATGGCGGAAAATGCCGATACACGCGGCATTGAGCGAGTGAACTATCTGGCACTGCTGGCGCTCGGCACCTTCTATTTTCTTTGTGCTTTCCTGCCGATTTACTTCGGCGCGGAACATGCCAAAACCATCATTGATGTCCTGCCGCAACGGTTAATCGACGGCCTTGGCGTTGCAGGCGGCATCATGCCAGCAATCGGTTTTGCCGTGCTGCTGAAAATCATGATGAAAAACGTTTACATCCCCTACTTCATCCTGGGCTTTGTTGCCGCCGCCTGGCTCAAGTTACCGGTGCTGGCTATTGCTGCCGCCGCGCTGGCTATGGCGCTGATCGACCTACTACGTAAATCTCCTGAACCGACTCAACCTGCGGCACAGAAAGAGGAATTTGAAGATGGCATCTAATCAAACGACCTTGCCGAACGTCAGTGAAAACGAAGAAACACTGCTGACTGGCGTCAATGAAAACGTATATGACGATCAGAGCATTGGCGCAGAGCTGACGAAAAAAGATATCAACCGCGTCGCCTGGCGTTCCATGCTGTTACAGGCTTCGTTCAACTACGAACGTATGCAGGCTTCCGGCTGGCTGTACGGTCTGCTGCCTGCACTGAAAAAGATCCACACCAATAAACGCGACCTGGCGCGTGCCATGAAAGGCCATATGGGCTTTTTCAATACTCACCCGTTTCTGGTGACGTTTGTTATCGGCATTATCCTCGCGATGGAACGCTCAAAACAGGACGTGAACAGTATTCAGAGCACCAAGATTGCCGTTGGTGCGCCGCTCGGCGGGATTGGCGATGCGATGTTCTGGCTAACGCTGCTGCCAATTTGCGGCGGGATTGGCGCCAGTCTGGCGCTGCAAGGCTCCATTCTCGGCGCTGTGGTATTTATCGTGTTATTCAACGTGGTGCATCTCGGTCTGCGTTTTGGTCTTGCGCATTACGCTTATCGAATGGGCGTCGCGGCGATCCCGCTAATTAAAGCGAATACCAAAAAAGTTGGTCATGCGGCGTCTATCGTTGGGATGACGGTGATCGGCGCGCTGGTAGCAACCTATGTCCGATTAAGCACCACGCTGGAAATCACGGCGGGCGACGCAGTGGTTAAGCTACAGACTGACGTTATCGACAAACTGATGCCTGCCTTCTTGCCGCTGGTCTATACCCTGACCATGTTCTGGCTGGTACGTCGCGGCTGGAGTCCGCTGCGCCTGATTGCAATCACTGTGGTTCTCGGCATCGTCGGTAAATTCTGTCATTTCCTTTAAATACAATGAGGTATTAGATGTTAAGTATTATTTTGACAGGGCATGGCGGATTTGCCAGCGGCATGGAAAAAGCAATGAAGCAAATCCTCGGTGAGCAATCGCAGTTTATCGCCATTGATTTTCCAGAAACCTCAAACACTGCGCTGCTTACATCGCAGCTTGAAGAGGCTATCGCCCAACTGGATTGTGAAGACGGCATTGTTTTTCTGACGGATTTGCTGGGAGGCACGCCGTTTCGCGTAGCTTCAACGCAGGCGATGCAAAAACCGGGCTGTGAAGTGATCACCGGCACCAATTTGCAACTATTACTGGAAATGGTGCTGGAGCGCGAAGGGTTAAGCAGCGAAGAATTCCGCGTGCAGGCGCTGGAGTGCGGACACCGTGGGCTGACCAGTCTGGTGGACGAATTAGGCCGCTGCCATAAAGAATGTCCGGTCGAGGAAGGAATATAAGGTAAACGCCCCTCCACTGTTGGTAAAAGACAGTGAGTGGCGTTTTACACTTTCGTTTCTTTATCTGGCTTTCACTTCCCCTACGAGACTTTTTTCTTTTGTTTTGACTTTTGCACCGGTGTCGGATGCGACGCTGACGCGTCTTATTCGACCTACGGCTGGGCAGGTGGCAGCCTGGCTGGATCAGGCGTTTACGCCGCATCCGGCAATCGGTGCAAATATCCCCCCATCACGCAATACCTTTATCTTCCCTTGTCTTTTCTTTCAACGATCACAAATTTCGTTTTATTTCTTTCTTCATTGTTGAACTTTCAGTTTCTTTTTTATAAATTTTAATCAACGAAAGACATCGTCAAGTGAAATGAAACGAAAGGCAAGCGAAAGCGATAATGCCAGACGTCAAGTTCATCAAACTAAGGATTTAGTTATGCCAGAAAATTACCCCCCTGCGACCACCACCACCGGCACATGGACTGAAGAAGAGATCCGCCATCAGCCTCGCGCGTGGCTTCGTTCGCTCGCCAACATTGACGCGCTACGTTCCGCGCTCAACGGTTTCCTTGCACCGTTACTGCGCAAAGAGGATCTGCGGATAATCCTGACCGGAGCCGGAACCTCGGCATTTATCGGTGACATCATCGCGCCGTGGCTCACCAGCCATACCGGCAAAAACTTCAGCGCCATACCAACCACCGATCTGGTTACCAATCCAATGGACTATCTGAATCCAGCGCATCCGCTGCTGTTGATCTCCTTCGGTCGATCCGGCAATAGCCCGGAAAGCGTCGCCGCCGTGAAACTGGCAAATAAGTTTGTACCGGAGTGCTATCACCTGCCGATCACCTGCAATGAAGCGGGCGCTCTCTATCAAAACGCGATCAACAGCGATAACGCGTTTGCCCTACTGATGCCCGCAGAAACGCACGATCGCGGCTTTGCGATGACCAGCAGTATTACCACCATGATGGCCAGCTGCCTCGCGGTTTTCGCACCTGAGATGATCAACAGCCAGACCTTCCGCGATGTGGCGGATCGTTGCCAGGCGATCCTGACCTCGCTCGGCGATTTCAGCGAAGGCGTGTTTGGTTACGCGCCGTGGAAGCGGATCGTTTATCTCGGCAGCGGTGGCTTACAGGGCGCGGCACGCGAGTCGGCGCTGAAAGTGCTGGAACTGACAGCGGGTAAACTGGTGGCCTTTTATGATTCCCCGACCGGATTCCGTCATGGCCCGAAATCACTGGTCGATGACGAAACGCTGGTGGTGGTGTTTGTCTCCAGCCACCCCTACACCCGTCAGTATGATCTTGATCTGCTGGCAGAACTCCGCCGCGATAACCAGGCAATGCGCGTGATCGCCATCGCCGCTGAAAGCAACGACACTATCGCCGCCGGCCCGCATATCATCCTGCCGCCATCCCGTCACTTTATCGACGTTGAGCAGGCATTTTGCTTCCTGATGTACGCCCAGACGTTTGCACTGATGCAGTCGCTACATATGGGCAATACGCCGGATTCCCCATCAGCCAGTGGCACCGTAAACCGCGTGGTACAAGGCGTAATTATTCATCCGTGGCAGGCATAAGAGGATCGCATTATGAGCATTATCTCCACCAAATATCTGTTACAAGACGCCCAGGCCAATGGCTACGCGGTGCCTGCATTTAACATCCATAACGCCGAGACGATCCAGGCGATCCTCGAAGTGTGCAGTGAAATGCGATCGCCGGTGATCCTCGCCGGGACGCCTGGCACCTTTAAACATATCGCGCTGGAAGAGATCTACGCCCTGTGTAGCGCCTATTCCACAACCTACAACATGCCGCTGGCACTGCATCTCGACCACCACGAATCGCTCGATGATATTCGCCGTAAAGTCCACGCTGGCGTGCGCAGCGCGATGATCGACGGCAGTCACTTCCCGTTTGCTGAAAACGTGAAACTGGTGAAATCGGTTGTCGACTTCTGCCACTCGCAGGATTGCAGTGTGGAAGCCGAACTGGGCCGTCTGGGAGGCGTGGAAGATGATATGAGTGTTGACGCAGAAAGCGCGTTCCTCACCGACCCACAAGAAGCCAGACGCTTTGTCAAACAGACTGGCGTCGACAGCCTGGCGGTAGCGATTGGTACGGCGCATGGCCTGTACAGAAAAATACCGAAAATTGATTTTCAGCGGCTGGCGGAAATTCGTGAAATGGTAGACATCCCTCTGGTACTGCATGGCGCCAGCGATGTCCCGGATGAATTTGTTCGCTGGACTATTAAACTGGGTGTGACGAAAGTTAATGTTGCAACAGAATTAAAAATAGCCTTCGCCGGCGCGGTTAAAGCCTGGTTTGCAGAAAACCCGCAGGGTAATGATCCTCGCTATTATATGCGCGTCGGCATGGATGCAATGAAAGAAGTGGTCAGAAATAAAATTAATGTCTGTGGTTCAGCAAATCGCATTTCAGCATAATCATTAATTTTATACAATTTATTAATAAGTACTGCTCGACTAATATCGGGTAGTGCCTTAATGGCAAAGGAAATGAGTAAACCGTAATAAATAAATCAGTACAATATCGTAACGATAATATATTTTAAAATTATATTATTCAATTTTTATGGTGAGGATTACATAATGAGCAGTCCAAATATTCTCTTAACCCGTATTGATAACCGTCTGGTTCATGGCCAGGTTGGCGTGACCTGGACATCCACCATCGGTGCGAATCTGCTGGTGGTCGTGGATGATGTTGTCGCTAACGATGATATTCAGCAGAAACTGATGGGTATTACTGCGGAAACCTACGGCTTTGGTATCCGCTTCTTTACTGTCGAAAAAACCATTAACATCATCGGCAAAGCAGCGCCACATCAGAAGATTTTCCTGATTTGCCGTACGCCGCAAACGGTACGTAAATTGGTCGAGGGTGGTATTGACCTGAAAGATGTCAACGTCGGTAACATGCATTTCTCGGAAGGGAAGAAGCAAATCAGCAGTAAAGTTTATGTTGATGCTCAGGATTTTGCCGACTTACGTTTCATTAAACAACGCGGCGTGAATGTTTTTATTCAGGATGTCCCCGGCGATCAAAAAGAACAAATCCCTGACTAGATCTAAAATCGCCTTAATATTAGTTTGAGGTAATAAAATGCATGAAATAACCCTAATTCAGGGATTATCCCTGGCGGTGTTAGTATTCGTTCTGGGGATTGATTTTTGGCTGGAAGCCTTATTTTTATTCCGCCCGATAATCGTTTGTACCCTGACTGGCGCTATTCTCGGTGATATTCAGACTGGCTTAATTACCGGTGGTCTGACAGAACTGGCTTTCGCCGGATTAACCCCTGCCGGTGGTGTTCAGCCGCCTAACCCGATTATGGCCGGTCTGATGACTACCGTTATTGCATGGTCTACGGGCGTCGATGCCAAAACGGCGATTGGTCTTGGCCTGCCGTTCAGCCTGTTAATGCAGTACCTCATTCTGTTCTTCTATTCGGCATTCTCGCTATTTATGAGCAAAGCCGATAAATGCGCCAAAGAGGCGGATACAGCAGCGTTTTCCCGACTTAACTGGACAACGATGCTGATTGTTGCCTTTTCGTATGCGGTGATTGCTTTCCTCTGTACTTACCTGGCGCAAGGTGCGATGCAGGCGCTGGTAAAAGCAATGCCCACATGGTTGACCCACGGCTTTGAAGTGGCTGGCGGTATTCTGCCTGCCGTCGGTTTTGGCTTGCTGCTGCGCGTGATGTTCAAAGCGCAATATATCCCTTACCTGATCGCCGGTTTCCTGTTTGTTTGCTACATCCAGGTCAGCAACCTGTTGCCGGTTGCCGTACTGGGCGCAGGCTTTGCGGTGTATGAGTTTTTCAATGCGAAATCCCGGCAGCAAGCGCAACCGCAGCCCGTTGCCAGTAAAAATGAAGAAGAGGACTACAGCAATGGGATCTGAAATCAGTAAAAAAGATATCACCCGTCTGGGCTTTCGTTCGTCGCTGCTGCAAGCGAGCTTTAACTACGAAAGGATGCAGGCTGGCGGCTTTACCTGGGCGATGTTGCCGATCCTGAAAAAGATTTATAAGGACGACAAACCGGGCTTAAGCGCGGCGATGAAAGATAATCTCGAATTTATTAATACCCACCCGAATCTGGTCGGATTCCTGATGGGGTTATTGATTTCGATGGAAGAGAAAGGAGAAAACCGCGACACCATTAAGGGTCTGAAAGTGGCGCTGTTTGGCCCAATCGCCGGGATTGGCGATGCGATTTTCTGGTTTACCTTGTTGCCGATTATGGCGGGGATTTGCTCATCGTTTGCCAGTCAGGGAAACCTGCTGGGGCCGATTCTGTTTTTCGCCGTTTACCTGCTTATCTTTTTCCTGCGCGTCGGCTGGACCCACGTCGGTTATTCAGTCGGCGTGAAGGCTATTGATAAAGTACGAGAGAACTCGCAAATGATTGCCCGTTCGGCAACCATCCTCGGGATCACGGTAATCGGCGGGCTGATTGCCTCGTATGTGCATATTAACGTGGTGACGTCGTTTGCTATCGACAGTAGCCACAGCGTCGCACTGCAACAGGATTTCTTCGATAAAGTCTTCCCGAATATTTTACCGATGGCCTATACCCTGCTGATGTATTACTTCCTGCGGGTGAAAAAAGCGCATCCGGTGCTGTTAATCGGCGTGACGTTTGTGCTCTCTATTGTTTGTTCCGCATTTGGCATTTTGTAAATGGAACAAGGCACTGCGTCTGACGCAGCCTCAGATTGTTGACAAAGTGCGCTTTGTTCATGCTGGATGCGGCGTTACCGCCTTATCCGGCCTACAAAACTATGCAAATTCAATATATTGCACAAACAATGTAGGCCTGATAAGCGTAGCGCATCAGGCTATTTGGCGTTTGTCATTGGTCTTCGCATCGCGCCTGGTGGTGCCTCTCTACACAAGGAATTTCTCCTCATGCAAACCTTACAGCAAGTTGAAAACTATACGGCGTTAAGTGAGCGCGCCAGCGAATATTTATTGGACGTGATCCGTAGCAAACCAAAGGCCGTGATTTGCCTCGCGACCGGAGCGACACCATTACTGACATATCATTATCTGGTAGAAAAAATCCACCAGCAGCAGGTTGATGTCAGCCAACTCACCTTCGTGAAGCTCGACGAATGGGTGGATCTGCCATTAACCGCGCCCGGCACCTGCGAAACTTTCCTTCAGAAGCATATCGTGCAGCCGCTGGGGTTACGTGAAGACCAGCTCATCAGCTTTCGCTCCGAAGAGATAAACGAGACAGAGTGCGAGCGGGTAACGAATCTGATTGCGCGCAAAGGCGGTCTCGATTTGTGCGTTCTCGGACTAGGGAAAAACGGTCATCTTGGGCTGAACGAACCGGGAGAAAGCCTGCAACCGGCCTGCCATATCAGCCAACTTGATGCGAAAACCCAGCAACATGAGATGTTAAAAACCGCTGGTCGTCCCGTGACTCACGGGATCACCTTAGGCTTGAAGGATATTCTCAATGCCCGCGAAGTTTTGTTACTGGTGACTGGCGAAGGAAAGCAGGATGCGACAGAACGTTTTCTCACGGCTAAAGTCTCCACCACTATCCCGGCTTCATTTTTATGGCTGCATAACTATTTCACATGCGTGATTGATGAGATGTGTCGTCGTTAACTCGCCAGGAACAGGCGTTGCAGCTCTTATTCCTGCTGCAACGCCTGTAATCACTCCCCTTGCTGCTCCAGCGCATACTTATACAGCGCATTTTTCTTCACGCCGTGAATTTCTGCTGCCAGCGCCGCCGCTTTTTTCAGCGGCAGTTCTGCCTGTAACAGCGCCAGCGTGCGCAGCGCATCGGCAGGCAAGTCCTCTTCCTGCGCTTTATGTCCTTCGACAATCAGTACCATCTCACCTTTGCGACGGTTTTCATCTTCTTTTACCCACGCCAACAGCTCACCAACGGGCGCGCCGTGAATAGTTTCCCAGGTTTTGGTCAGTTCTCGCGCCAGCACCACGTAGCGGGACTCACCCAGCACCGCGACGATATCTTCCAGGCTATCTAACAGACGGTGGGTTGATTCATAAAAAATCAGCGTGCGCGGTTCCGCTTCAATCGCTTTTAGCGCATCACGGCGGCCTTTCGATTTAGCGGGCAGAAAGCCTTCATAACAAAAACGGTCGGATGGTAAACCAGCGGCGCTTAATGCAGTGATGGCAGCACACGGTCCCGGTAGCGGCACCACGCGAATCCCCGCTTCACGGCAGGTACGCACCAGATGGTAACCAGGGTCGTTAATCAGCGGCGTTCCGGCATCAGAAACCAACGCAATGTTTTGTCCCTCTTGCAGCTTCGCCAGCAGCGTTTCGGCTTTCTGTTGTTCGTTATGGTCGTGCAGAGCGAACAGTCGGGCGTTTATCCCAAAATGTTGCAGCAGTAAACCGGTATGACGCGTATCCTCGGCGGCAATCAGATCAACAGCCTGTAATACCTCCAGCGCACGCTGGGTGATATCCGCCAGATTGCCGATTGGCGTCGGTACAATGTAGAGCTGACCTTGAGAATTATCCGCCGATTGGTGTTGTTTCATTGTGTCGTCCGTATTGCCGATTTAATATTGAGAATTGCGTAAAAAAAATATCACTGGATACATTATGGTACCCTCAACATTTTCTCGTTTGAAAGCCGCGCGTTGTCTGCCTGTTGTTCTGGCAGCCCTGATTTTCGCCGGTTGTGGCACCCATACCCCCGATCAGTCCACTGCCTATATGCAGGGCACGGCGCAGGCCGATTCTGCCTTTTATCTTCAGCAGATGCAGCAAAGCTCTGATGATACCAGGATCAACTGGCAATTACTCGCCATTCGTGCACTGGTGAAAGAAGGTAAAACCGGGCAGGCGGTTGAACTGTTTAACCAGCTGCCGCAAGAACTGAACGATATCCAGCGTCGTGAAAAATCTCTGCTGGCGGTAGAGATTAAGCTGACACAAAAAGATTTTGCTGGCGCGCAGACCTTGCTGGCTAAAATTACTCCGGCAGATTTAGAGCAAAACCAGCAGGCGCGTTACTGGCAGGCAAAAATCGATGCCAGTCAGGGACGTCCTTCCATTGATTTATTGCGCGCATTAATTGCTCAGGAACCGTTACTCGGTGCGCAAGAAAAACAGCAGAATATCGATGCCACCTGGCAGGCGCTCTCCGCCATGACCCAGCAGCAGGCGAATACGCTGGTGATCAACGCCGACGAAAACATCCTGCAAGGCTGGCTGGATCTGCAACGCGTCTGGTTTGATAACCGCAATGACCCCGACATGATGAAAGCCGGGATCGCTGACTGGCAGAAACGTTATCCGAACAATCCGGGCGCGAAAATGCTGCCAACGCAGTTGGTAAATGTAAAAGCGTTTAAACCAGCGTCAACCAACAAAATCGCCCTGCTGTTACCGTTGAATGGTCAGGCCGCAGTGTTTGGTCGCACTATTCAGCAAGGCTTTGAAGCGGCGAAAAATATCGGCACTCAGCCGGTAGCGGCTCAGGTAGCAGCCGCGCCTGTCGCTGACGTAGCAGAACAACCCCAGCCGCAAACCGTAGACGGCGTTGCCAGCCCGGCACAAGCGTCTGTTAGCGATCTGACAGGTGAAGAAACCGCCGCACAGCCGGTGCCTGTAAGCGCCCCTCCGGCAAGCACCGCAGCGGTAAGCTCTCCGGCGAATCCATCCGCAGAACTGAAAATCTACGATACCTCATCACAACCACTTAGCCAGATCCTCAACCAGGTTCAGCAGGATGGCGCGAGTATTGTAGTCGGTCCACTGCTAAAAAATAACGTTGAGGAGTTGCTCAAGAGCAACACCCCGCTGAACGTGCTGGCACTCAATCAGCCGGAAAATATCGAAAACCGCGCCAATATCTGTTACTTCGCGCTATCGCCAGAAGATGAAGCGCGCGATGCAGCGCGTCATATTCGTGACCAGGGTAAACAAGCACCGCTGGTACTGATCCCACGCAGTTCGTTGGGCGATCGCGTAGCCAATGCGTTTGCGCAAGAGTGGCAGAAACTCGGCGGCGGCACCGTTTTGCAACAAAAATTTGGTTCCACCAGCGAATTACACGCGGGTGTTAACGGCCGTGCAGGTATCGCTTTAACAGGTAGCCCGATTACACCCAGAGCGACAACCGACTCCGGCATGACGACCAACAATCCAACCCTGCAAACCACGCCGACCGGAGACCAGTTCACCGATAATGGCGGCCGTGTCGATGCGGTGTACATTGTGGCAACGCCAGCTGAAATCGCCTTCATCAAACCGATGATCGCCATGCGTAACGGCAGTCACAGCGGTGCAACGTTGTACGCCAGCTCCCGCAGCGCAGGAGGCTCTGCTGGCCCGGATTTCCGACTGGAGATGGAAGGCTTGCAGTACAGCGAAATCCCGATGCTGGCAGGCGGTAATCTGCCGTTAATGCAGCAGGCGCTCAGTGCGGTAAATAATGATTATTCGCTGGCGCGCATGTATGCGATGGGCGTCGATGCCTGGTCACTGGCGAATCATTTCTCGCAAATGCGCCAGGTTCAGGGTTTTGAAATCAACGGTAATACCGGAAGTCTGACGGCTAACCCGGATTGCGTGATTAACAGGAAGTTATCATGGCTACAGTACCAACAAGGTCAGGTAGTCCCCGCCAGTTAACCACTAAACAGACCGGCGATGCGTGGGAGGCACAAGCGCGTCGCTGGCTGGAAGGCAAAGGACTGCGCTTTGTCGCCGCTAACGTGAACGAGCGTGGCGGCGAGATTGATCTGATAATGCATGAAGGCCAGACCACCGTTTTTGTTGAGGTGCGCTACCGCCGCTCTGCCCTATATGGTGGCGCAGCAGCCAGTGTGACCCGCAGCAAACAACACAAATTATTACAGACTGCCCGCTTGTGGCTCGCGCGTCATAATGGGAGTTTTGATACTGTGGATTGCCGGTTCGATGTGATAGCCTTCACCGGGAATGAGGTTGAGTGGATTAAGGACGCCTTTAATGACCACTCATAATTAAGGTTTAAGGATTAGCGTGCAAGAAAGAATCAAAGCTTGCTTCACTGAAAGCATTCAAACTCAAATTGCAGCGGCAGAGGCGCTTCCGGATGCCATCTCCCGTGCAGCCATGACGCTGGTTCAGTCTCTGCTCAATGGCAACAAAATCCTCTGTTGTGGTAATGGAACCTCCGCTGCCAATGCACAGCATTTTGCTGCCAGCATGATCAACCGTTTCGAGACGGAGCGGCCCAGCCTACCTGCCATTGCACTAAATACCGATAATGTTGTCTTAACGGCGATTGCCAACGATCGCTTACATGATGAAGTGTATGCAAAACAGGTGCGGGCGCTGGGACATGCGGGAGATGTGTTGTTAGCTATTTCTACTCGTGGCAATAGCCGCGATATCGTAAAAGCTGTTGAAGCCGCCGTTACGCGTGATATGACCATTGTGGCATTAACCGGCTATGACGGCGGTGAACTTGCAGGTTTGTTAGGGCCACAGGACGTGGAGATCCGCATTCCCTCGCATCGTAGTGCTCGCATTCAGGAAATGCATATGCTGACGGTAAATTGCCTGTGCGATCTGATCGATAACACGCTTTTCCCTCACCAGGATGATTAAGGAGAATACATGAAGGCATTATCGCCAATCGCAGTCCTTATTTCCGCGCTGCTGTTGCAAGGTTGTGTTGCTGCTGCCGTAGTAGGTACTGCCGCTGTGGGTACTAAAGCGGCGACCGACCCCCGCAGTGTCGGCACCCAGGTGGACGATGGTACTCTGGAAGTACGCGTGAACAGCGCATTGTCAAAAGACGAACAGATTAAGAAAGAAGCACGCATTAATGTAACGGCCTATCAGGGCAAAGTGCTGCTGGTTGGGCAGTCACCAAACGCTGAACTTTCGGCTCGCGCCAAACAGATTGCTATGGGCGTAGACGGTGCCAACGAAGTGTATAACGAGATTCGTCAGGGTCAGCCGATTGGTCTGGGCGAAGCGTCTAACGATACGTGGATCACCACCAAAGTGCGTTCGCAACTGTTAACCAGCGACCTGGTGAAATCGTCCAACGTGAAAGTGACCACCGAAAACGGCGAAGTGTTCCTGATGGGGCTGGTGACTGAACGTGAAGCAAAAGCGGCGGCAGATATTGCCAGCCGGGTGAGCGGCGTGAAGCGGGTGACCACGGCGTTTACGTTTATTAAATAACTGTCCCTTGTAATGCCTGATGCGACGCTTGCTGCGTCTTATCAGGCCTACAACGATGGAAACCGTAGGTCGGATAAGGCGTTTACGCCGCATCCGACTGCCGTTGCCTGATGCGACGCTTGCCGCGTCTTATCAGGCCTACAACGACACAAACCGTAGGTCGGATAAGGCGTTTACGCCGCATCCGACATGTTTCAGGCCAACAGCGCCAGACTACCGACAATCACACCAGACACCGCCACCATCGTCCCCGTCAGCCATAATGCTTTTGCCGGAAACGCTTTACGCAGCATAATCAGCGACGGCAAACTCACCGCCGGGAGCGTCATCAACAATGCCAGCGCCGGAGCGGTTCCCATACCTGCCAGCATCATCGTTTGTACAATCGGAATTTCTGCTGCCGTGGGAATGACAAACAAGCATCCTGCTACCGCCATCGCCACCACCCACATCAGGCTGTTATCGACAGCGCCATCGGCATGGGGGAATAACCAGACGCGAGCGGCACCCAACGCCAGTACTGCAAGGATATAAACCGGGATCGTGCTCCAGAAAAGCGTCCATAGCGCCCTGCCCCAGCGGCTAAAAAATCCGCCCTGCGCTTCCGGCATGTCAATTTCGACCGGTGCCTGCGTTTGCGGTGTCTCATGCACCCATTTTTGCACCAGCGTCGCAATCAGCAACACCATCACCAACCCCGCCACCAGACGAATCGCGGCAAAGCCCCAGCCGAGGACAAACCCCATAAACACCAGCGTCGCCGGGTTTAACAACGGATTCCCCATCCAGAATGCCAGCGCACCGCCCATCGACACTTGCTGGCGACGCATCCC